>DVLP01000060.1 GCA_018715445.1 Candidatus Avipropionibacterium avicola
GACCCAGAAGCTCGCACTGGCTGCCATTGCCATCCAGTTCCCCGAGCTGGTCGACAACACCGACTGGCGTGAGAATGCAGCCGACTTCCTGTCCACCCAGCTCGGCGATGTGCTCCATCCTGACGGCGGCTACGCCGAAGCGGCCGACGGCTATGCGTACGGAGTCGCCGGCAGCCAAGCCTCTGTCCAACGCCACTTCGAGGAGAACGGCTATGCCCTTGGCGGCAAGGAGGATCTCCATCGCCTGGTGAGGTTCCTCGCCGACCAGACGCTGCCCGGCGGCAAGTCAGTCGGCTACGGCGACAGCGGCAGCGAGGACCGCCGACCGTCCCTGCTGAGCCATGCTGAACTGTTCGAGGACGACGCATTGCTCCACATCGCGACCGACGGAGCCGAGGGCAGCCCACCGGATCACACCTCGGTCTGCTATCCCGACACCAGAGTGGCCGTGCTGCGGGACGGCTGGACCCCCGACGCGGCCTACCTGCGCATCAATGCCGACAACGGCGCGCACTCCCATCCCGACAACATGGCCGTGACCGTCCAGGCCCACGGCCGGCAGTTGCTCCCCGAGCTGGGGGCCTTCACCTACTCGTCGGATCCCCGAAGCAACTGGCTGCGCCGCACCACCGCGGCACAGACCACGGTCGAAGTCGACGGAAGGGCCCAGGACCTCAACGCCGATGGCGGGTTCGATGTCTTCGCCACCAACCCTGCCTTCGACCTGGTCACCGGATGGACCGAGGCCCAACCCACCGTGCGGCACCGCCGTACCGTCCTGTTCGTCCGGACCGCACCGGTGGGATCGGGCTTCTGGGTGGTCTCCGACCAGCTGCGGCCCGACGACGGCGACGAACACATCCACCGGCAGCACTGGCACTTCCTGCCCGGCGCCGAGCCGACCGTGAGTGATCGATCGGCGGTGTTCAGTGGGTTCGAGTCCGGCGCCAACCTGTTGATTGCCCCGGCCGACTCCCCCGGCCTGTCGGTGAAGCTGGGCGATGGCTACCACTCGCCGCGGTTCTACTCCGTCACCACCAATCGGCACGCCCAGATGACGAGGTCCGGCACCGGCCCGGTGGTGTTCGACACCCTGCTCCAGCCGACATCCGACCCCACGGTCCCGAAGTCGACAGTGAGCAGGTTGCAGGTCACCGGAGCCGGCGGCGCCGATGCCGCAGCGATGGCCGTTGACTTCGGTCGTGGCCGTACGGCGTCCTACCTGGTGAGCCACATTGGCACAGGACGTCAACTCTCCTTCGGATCCTGCAGCTTTGACGGGGAGGTGGCCTGGGTCGAGCAGCAGACGATCCATCGGACCTGGTTGCTGTACGGCGGCCGTACCTTGACCATCGACGACACACCGGTCGTGCACTCCCCCACTGCGTTCACCGACCTCGCCGTTCGGTTCACCCAGCAGCGTGGTCAGTTGCGCATCGACGGGTCAGGACTGGTGCCCAGCACCGACCCCGAAGCCGCGATCCGGATCGGACTGGCCGGCGTCGGGCGGGTCACCCTCAACGGGGAGCAGGTGCCGTTCATCGAGTCCGACGGAGTCGTGCTTGCCGCGGCGGTTGCCTGAACCCTGGGTCAGATCGAAGGCGTGCCACGCTCCAGCAGTCCGATCCGGTGGCACCCCGGACCGAGCTCGAGCGTGGTGGTGGAGCCGGACAGCTCGTGACCGGGCGGGGCATGGAAGATGCAGGTCGTACCGACCGGGACGATCACCCCGACCGTGGTGTCGGACTCGGACCGCTGCCAGTCCACCTCGATCTGCCCGTACGGGGTCGGTACGGTCAGACGACACACGCTCAGCAAGTCGGCGCGGGGTCGGACCCGGAAGCGGCGATGTCCCGGCTCGATCGGTCGGATGCCCGACAACCCGTTCACCATCTCCGCGCCGATCACGGCGCCAGCAGGATGGCACAGGCTGCTGTTGGCCTTCAGGTCCAGGTCCCACGCCTCCCAGGTCGTCGTCGCACCGGCCGAGACCATCCTGGCGGGACCGGGGATGGTGTCATCGGTCAGGGCGCGCAAAGCCTCCTCCCCTGCCCCGTACTCGAACAGAACCTGTAGCAGGAACCAACCGACGAACAGGTTGCCCCGCCATCCCCGATCAGCGATGGTGCGACCCACCGTGTGTCGCAACGGCTCGGGCACCAACCCCATCTGCAACGCGAAAACGTTGCTGTGCAGGGAACTGTGGTCGACCGGCTGCCCGGACTCGTCGATCCCGTCGCGATAGCGTTCGGTCACGGGATCGTACAGTCGATCGTGGAACTCCGTCCTGATCGACTCCGCTCGACGTGACAACTGTTCGGCAACGACATCGTCCCCGACGATCGATGCGAGCTGGCCCGTCACCTCCACCGCCCGGTGATGGACTGCGTTGGGCACACTGTTGATCCAGACCATCTGGTGGTCGTCTCGCATCGTGGTGGGCCAGTCCACGAGATCACGCAAGGCCGTGTCCGTACCACCGATCAACGAACTCCCGTCGACATGGAACCGGGTGGCGAAGGCGTCGACAACCTCAAGCAGGACGGGAAGCCAACGTCGTACGTCATCGACGTCACCGGTGTGCTGGTGGTGCAACCACACCATCAGCACCGGGTACAGCCCGTACTCGGTGAAGTGGTGGTCACGAGATGCCGGAGCCACCGCCCGCGGAACGCCATCGACCCGGGACTCCAACAACAGTTCAGCCATGTGGGCCCCTTGGACGTACTCCCCGTCCAGCATGGCTGCAGCATGCTGCATCATCAAGCTGTCCAGGCCGTAGTTCGCCCGCTCCCTGGACGGGCAGTCCATCATCAACTCCTGCCGGCCGTAGCGCAGGCTGTCCACGGCCAGCTGCCACAGCCGGTTCAGACGTGGGTCAGAGCTGTCGAACTCGGCGCGCGTGCCATCGAACGGATAGTGCGCCACGTTCGCAAACACCTCCGGCAACGCATCGTCGGTGGCTGCCACATCCACCTGGGCATAGCGAAAGGCCCGATCACCGTAGTGCTGCAGCTCGCGTTCGGTGCCGTCTCCGCTCCACCGCTCCTCGCAGCGGCAGTTGCACCGCATCTGCGTACGGACCGCACCATCGTCGGTGAGCTCTTCCCCCAGCCCGACGTCGAGGACGGTCGCCGAGGCAGCCACCCGAAGGCCGAGGCCACCCACGAGCTCGCGCCCGAAATCCACAGTCATGGTGTGGATCCCATCGGTGGTGGTCACCTCGACCGACTCGGGGTGACGCCGGTACTCGGTGACGGTGGCTGTGCGCTGCGGCACCAGGGTCCAGTCCGGAGCTGCGACGGGGACCGCCGGCGCCCAGGCATGGTCGTCGAACCCGGGCTGCTGCCAGCCCACTGGTAACTCGCGGGCATCGATTTCCTCGGTGAAGGCCGTGTCGTAGCCCATCACGTGTCCGGCGGGGAACGCCGCACAGACCAGGTGTCGCCAGTCCCAGGACAGAGCGGTGGTCGTCCCGTCCGTGGTGGTGACGTCGAGCCATGCGCGAACTCCGGCACGGCCGTCCCCGGACACGATCGCCCAGTTGACCAACCCGAGGTGGTGGGCGTGCACCGCGACGGTGAGTCGCTCCTGGTCGCGAACCAGCTCAGTGACATCGAAGCTCTGGTGCGGCTGATGTGCCGGGAACGAAGGACACGGTCCCCTACCGAGGCGCAGCCCATCGGCCCACAGCCCGAAGCTGTCGTCGGCGCTCACCGACAAGATCGCATGCTCCATCTCCACCTGCGGGAGATTGACCTCCCCACGCAGCAGCAGGTGCTGGTTCGGAACCACCTCGGATGCCCAGACCCACTGCCCCACCGGACGATCCGGTGCCGTGACGAATCGCGCCGGGGCACTCCAGAGCGTCTCGTCCCCGTCCGAGAGCCCCACCATCCAGTGACCGGCTTGTCGCGATGACAGAGCCACTCCGGCATAGCGAACCAGCGGGGCATCGTCTCGTGGACGCCAGCCGCTGTCCCACAGATCGGCCCGCTGTCGAGCGAGACCGCCCGCGCTGGAGGCCACCAGGATCCGGTACCGGTCGTGGCGGCCGCATCGGCAGCCACGTGCCCACCCGAGCTGGGGCGTGCGGCGTGGGACGGCGAGTGGGTTGTCCAGCAGATTGCAGGTCAGATCAGCAGGTCGGCACCGTTCCATGCCGTGCTCGCTCATCGTTCGAGGTAGTACAGGTTCGACCGACGATCGCCGATCTCACCGGAAGCGAAGCCCAGATACAGTCGGCGCCTGCCACCGGACGGATACTCGATCGCCAGGCCCTCGGGCTCGCGGAAGCTCAGATCCAGCGCGGTCGAGTTGTGCACCCGCTCAGCCAAGGTGCCGCTGCGCCAGTCGATGCGGCCGAGGAAAGTGTTGCCCGGTGGCGGATTGGTGTCGCCGAAGCTGTTGCCGTCGATCGTGTACAGGTCGTCACCGTCGAGCGCATATCCCTGGAAGGTCCCGAGTCCATCCGGGCGGACGAAGTCAGCGATCGGCTCCGGAGCTCTCCCCCGCAGCACCTCCTGCAAGGGCAGGATCGCGACACGTTTGTCCTCACCGCTCCAGTAGCAGATGGCCATCCTGTTGTGACGGTGGTCGATGGAGCAGGTGTACTCCTTCGCCCCAGCCACGGGCTGATGGTCCACTGTCCGGGGATCGTCCTGGTCCATGGTGACGTCGTGCTGCCAGGGCACCTGCTTCAGCACGGTCCCATAGCCATTGGCGTTCACCCGGCCTTCGATCCACAGATCCAGCCCTCGTCGGCCACGATGCACTCCGAACGACACCGCGTGGCCGTAACCGAGCAGCGTCATCCAGGCCATGACCTGTCCCTGTCGGTCCATCTCGGTGACCCTGAGGTCTCCAGCGACACCTGGGCTGCCGGCCAGCAACTGCGCCACGAACAGGCGCCCACTCACCGGCTCGAAAGTGAACGACTGTTGGATGGTCTCCGACGACAGACTCGCACCGGTGTAGAGCGGATCAGCGTCCGCACCCAGGTCGAACCCGGCCGATCCCGCCCAAGCGGGCCGGACACCCGTGGCAGCGAGTGCCACTCCACCGAGCGCCCCGAGTCGTAAGGCTCCTCGTCGATCCCACATCCTGGTGCGTGCGTCCATCTGTCCCTCGCTTCGGTGCTGGCAGTCACATGGCGGACAATCGACGCTAACACGTGGGTACGCTGGTGGTCGTGACTCGAGTCATAACGTGGGGCGCCGACCTGCGCCGATCCATCTGGTGCGCCGTCGGCCTTGCCGTCGGGATCACGTTGTTGCTGCTGCTCGCCTCGACCGGCCTGATGCACCACGAGACAACTCGTGACCCCATCCTGGCTGATCCGATGTGGGCCGGCATCCTCATCGGTGTCGGCAGCACCGGGTGGGCCTACCTCCAGATCTCCACCACACGCAGGGACACCGGGTTTCGTCATGACCGGTTGCCATCACTGCTCGCGGTCGCCGTGGTCGCCTCCACCGCGATCCACCTGGCGCTGATGTGCACCTGGCCGCTGATCATCGGCGACCGCGCCGCACCCGACTCGGTCATCGCCACTCTGCTCAGCGATCCTCGGTCGTTCGGGCTGGTGGCCAGCTTCATCCTTGCCCTGCAGTGCTTCGCGACGTGCACCGTGCTCGGACTCGTCCGGCTCCGCATCCCGGTCGTCCTCGTTGCCGTGCTCGGACTGCTGGTCCTGCTGGGCGTCGGCGCCTGGCAAGGCGTCTCCATCCTGGAAAACCCTGCCAGCACGAGGCCCTTGGCCGTCTGGGCCGGTCTTGCTGTCGTCGGTTACGGCGCGATGGTGCTCACTGCTGCCCGACTGGGACCGGGTGCGACGTCGACCTCAAAGACCTGAACCGTCAGGCACCAAGATCGTGAGGGCTTGATCGACCTCACTCACGACACCGGCCAGCGGCGTTGCGGGATCCCACCACTGGCTCGCCACCATCTCGTCGTTGGCGACAAAGGGCATGCGTTCGCCGACCGTGCCGCGATAGATGGCCAACCGTTCCAGCCGTGCCGCCGGGGCGTACCAACTCACGGCCACACCGGCCAGCTCGATCCGTTCCGCCACTTGGCCGCTCTCCTCGGCCAGCTCACGGACCGCCGCCTGCGCGGGGCTCTCCCCCGGGTCGATCGCGCCACCGGGCAGTTCCCAAGCGTGCCGGAAACGATTGTGCACCATCAGGCACTCGCCGCAGTCCCACAGCACCACCAAGGAAGCGGTCAACGGCAGGTTCGGTTCGTACGCGTCGAGCTCAGCCTCGGTCAACGGCTGGAAGGCATCGAGACGACATCCGTCGGACTGATGGACGGGAAAGGTGACCACGGCGCCACTGTGCCCGACCGGTCACTGTGGGGCAACGGGTTTGGCCGGACCCCTGCTCACCCGTCGGTGCCGACACTCCGGTCGTGGATGGCGGCATAGCGGGTCCAGCTGGTCACCGTGACGGCCATGGAGGCCAGGCAGGCCACGGCCGTCCACGCGCCGCGCCTGCGCCAGGCAGCAACCGCCGCAGCACCGAGCACCACCGACCCGGCCACGTTCAGGCCGATCAGGGGCACGTCCTGCCCGGGATCCTGCGACCACAGTTCCTCGCCCAGCATCGCCCGTGTCGACAGCGCCGTCCGCTGTTGCGGTTCGGGGGTCATCACCGGGTTCACCGCAAACCATGCAGCGACCGCCAGGCTCGGCCCCCAGGCGCGGGTCCAGAAGGGCACCATCAGCAAGGGCGTGGTCAGCAGCCGACTCCACGCGCTCACGGGATGGCTGTGTCGTGCGAAGACGTAGCGACGGATCCCTGCAAGTGTCATGACCTCAGCATCGGCCTTGCCGTTCACAACCGCAACCAACTCGTGATTTCGGGCGACTCAAATCTTCCGCGAATGATGTTAGGTTAGCCACACCGTATCCCGTACTGCCCCGGAGGCCTTTGTCGTGCGCAAGACCCTGATCGCTGTGCTGTGAGCCCTGCTCCTGGTGCTCACCGCCTGCTCGAACGCTGACCCGGCCCCCGAGCCGACTCCGACCGCCCCGGCCTCCGAGGCCTCCGAGTCCGCTGGCGTCGACACTGCCGCACGCGAGGCCGCCGTTGCCGAGCTCCGCAGCACGCTGCCCGACGAGGCGCCGGAGAAGGTGGTCGTGATGTCGGTCCCCCTGGCCGAGATCATCGACAGCCTGGGCGTTGTGCCCGCAGGCGTGCCGACCTCGGAGAGCCCGCTCCCGGCATCGCTGGACGACGTGCCGCGGATGGGTACCGTCATCGCCCCCGACGTGGAGAAGATCGCCGAGCTCGAGCCCGACCTCATCCTCGGGCCCGCCTCGATCAAGGACAGCCTCGAGAAGCACCTGTCAGCCACCGAGCTCGACACCGCCTACGTACCGACCGACTCCCTGGACGATCTGATCCACACCACGCTCGCCTTCGGTGAGCTGTTCGGCAAGACCGCAGAGGCCGAGGCCCTGGTCGCCCAGGTCGACGAGGCCCGTGCTTCTGCTGGTGACGCGTCCGACGTGAAGGTGCTGATCCTGTTCGGCCAGTCCGAGGAGTTCAGCGTGCTCAACGAGAACACCTTCGCCGGCGGTCTGGCGGCCGACCTCGGCGCCACCAATGTCGCGACCGAGCTCGGACTCGAGGAGTCCTACTCCCCGCTGAGCCTCGAGCAGGTCATCATGGCCGACCCCGATGTCATCCTCTTCCTCGGATCCCGCCCGCCGACGTGCTGGCAGCGATCAGCGGCGAGGGCAGTCGAGGACCCTTCGCCCTGGTGGGCGGGATCGTGGCGACGGTAATGGTGTTCACCTTCGCCTGGCAACGCCACAACGGATTCCAGCCGTTGCGGGTGATCCTGGCCGGAGTCGCGGTCAACTCCATCTTCGGCGGCGTCACCGGGATGATGTCGATCCTCTACAGCGATCGCCTCCCCGGCGCCCTGGGCTGGCTCAACGGCAGCCTCACCGGCGCCTCCAAGTCAGATCTGCACCAGCTCGTCATCTACTCCGTGATCGGCTGGGTCGCTGCGTGTGTGTGCATCCGCCCGGCCAACATCCTGCGGCTCGGTGAGCAGACCGCACAGCACATCGGGCTCAACCTGACCATGGCCCGGCTCCTGCTGTGTGGTGTTGCGGTGTATCTCGCCGCGATCTCGGTGCCGATGGTCGGCCTGATCGGCTTCGTGGGCCTCGTGGTGCCCCACATCGTACGGATGACGACCGGATCCAACTATGTGGTCCGCATCCCCTTCGGCCTACTGCTCGGCGCCCTGGTCCTGCTGTGCGCCGACACCGTGGGACGGACGGTGATGTCTCCCCTGGAGATCCCCTCGGGCATCGTGATGGCCGTGATCGGTGGCCCGTACTTCCTCTTCCTGATGCGCCGAGGTGGTGCCTGATGTCCGATCCGGCACCGCAGCACTCCCCTGCCATGGTGGAGGTGCACCAACTGCGGGTCAGCTACGGCACGACCCCTGTGGTGCACGACGTGGACCTTCGCATCGACGAAGGAAGCGTCACCTCGATCATCGGGCCCAACGGATCGGGCAAGTCCACGATCCTCAAGGCGATCACCCGCACCGTGGCCTCGAGTGGCGTGGTCCACCTCGCGGGCACCCACACCGCAACACTGTCACGGCGCTCGATGGCCCGTCTGGTCGGGATGCTCGGGCAGGTCCGTGACGCCCCGACCGACATGACCGTACGGGAACTGGTCGCCCTCGGCCGATCACCGCACCGGCCATGGTTCCATCCGCTCAGCCTGCACGACCGCATGATCGTCTCCGAGGTGATCGAGCAGGCGGGACTGGCGGATCTGGCCGAGCGCACCGTGACCACCCTGTCCGGCGGAGAGGCCCAACGTGCCTGGATCGCGATGGCCCTGGCGCAACGACCCCGCATGCTGCTGCTCGACGAACCCACGACCTATCTCGACATCGCCCACCAGGTCGAAGTCCTGGATCTGGTGCGCCAGATCAACCAGCAGAGCGGTCTGACCGTGGTGATGGTGCTGCACGACCTCAACCATGCCGGCTTCTACAGCGACCACCTGATCACCCTCGAGGCCGGAAGGGTCGTCGCCAGTGGCGCTCCGTCGCAGGTGCTGACCACCGACCTGATCCGCACCGTCTACGGCATCGAGGTCGAGATCGACCATCCAACCGGAGCAGACTGGCCACGGATCCACACCCTGCCCCGTGGCTCCGTGCTCACCGGACGAGACCTTCGCTGACACCCGACATCCCCACCAGGAAAGGAATCCATGTCCACCACCGAACACGCCGAGGCCTACGCGGGCTACCAGGAGTTCCTCGCCTCCCGCAAGACCCTGGTGATCAGTTCCACCGACGAGCAGGGCCGACCGTTCGTCTCCTATGCCCCCTACGTGGCCCATGACGGCAAGCTCTACGTCTATGTCAGCCAAATCGCCGAGCACTACTGGCACCTGGTCGCCAATGACACCGTCAGCGTGCTGCTGATCGCTGACGAGGCCGACAGTGCGAACCTGTTCGCCCGCCAGCGCGTACGGTTCGAGTGTGACGTGACCCGACTGGACGACTCCGGTGAGCACGACGAGATCTTCGGGCTCTTCCGTGAAGGCTTCAACGCCAGCCTGATCAATCTGCTGCAGAC
>DVLP01000061.1 GCA_018715445.1 Candidatus Avipropionibacterium avicola
CATGCGCGACTACACCCGTGGTCGGCGGTGCCTGATGCAGCTGCTCCAGGAGTCGCTGGACGATGCCACCGCGACCGCGTGCGGACGCTGCTCGGTCTGCCTGGGCACCCTGCCCGACCCGCTGGAGTCCGAGCCGTCGGTCGAGACGGTCCGCACCATCGCCACGGCGCTGCGGGCCCGGTCGCACGAGCTCGAGCCCCGCAAGATGTGGCCCGGCGGCGCCTTCGGCAAGCGTGGACGGATCCCCGCCGAGTCCGCGGCCGACCCCGGCCGGGTGCTGGTCCACGCCGATGCCCCCGAGTGGCGCTCGCTGGTGACGGCCTCCCAGGGCGGCGACCGGGATGCGCACCAGCAGTTGGCCGAGGCCTGTGTCGGCGTGCTGACCCAGTGGCGTGGATCCTGGGCGGAGCGGCCCGAGGTCGCAGTGTCCCTCGACACCGGGGGACTGTCCGCAGCCGTGGAGGTGGTCACCGACCATCTCGCCCAGGTCGGACGGCTCGCGCGCTCGGTGCTGACCGTCGTCGGAGACCCACCTCCGAACGACCTCGCCGGGCCGGCCGAGGCCGCCCACTGGGATGCGGTGGTCTCGGTGGCCGAGCCTGACGCCGTACGAGGTCGCACGGTGTTGCTGGTGGTGGACCGCAGTGCCTCCCAGTGGCCGGTCACGGTGGCGGCAGCCAAGCTGCGCGAGGCCGGGGCGAGCAGGGTGCTGCCGCTGCTGATCCACCGCACGCCCGGCTGAGGGAGCGGCATCGCCATGGGGCTGAGCGTTGTCCCGTCGGCTCAGCGGTATGCGCTGGCCTGCAGGTCGAACAGCTCGGCGTAGCGGCCGCCGTGGGCCAGCAGCTCGACATGGGTGCCCACCTCGGCGATCCGTCCATCAGCGACGACCACGATGAGGTCGGCCATCCGAACCGTGGAGAAACGGTGGGAGACCAGGACTGTGACCGCGCCGGTCTCGCGGGCCAGCTGACGCGCGGTCCGGCCGTACTGGGTGTAGATCAGCGACTCGGCCTCGGGATCGAGGGCGGCGGTCGGTTCGTCGAGCAACATCAGCAGGGGTCGGCGCCGCATGAAGGCCCGTGCCAGCGCGAGCCGTTGCCACTGTCCGCCGGACAGGCCGACGCCTCCGTTGAACTGTTGACCGAGTTGGGTGTCGAGCCCCTTGCTCAGTCCGGCGACGACGGCGCTGGCCTGTCCGGCCTCGACCGCGGACTCGATCAGCTCGCGGTCGTCCTGCCCATTCAAGTCGCCCACCGCGACGGTCTGGGAGGCGAGGAACTCCAGGGCAGCGAAGTCCTGGAATCCGGCCGAGACCCGCTCCCGCCAGGCCACCGGGTCGATCTCGGCGAGCGGCACGCCGTCGACGGTGACCGTACCGTCGGTGGGGTCGTAGAGACGGGCGAGCAACTTCACCAGCGTGGACTTGCCGGCACCGTTGTCGCCGACGAAGGCCACCGTGGACCCGGCCGGCAGGTGCAGGTCGACATCGGTCAGCGACTGCCGTGGTGTGTCGGCGTGGTCGTGGCTGTCGGTCCGGAAACCACGGGCGGGATGCTCGGCCTCGCCTGCCACAGCGGCCACCGAGGACGGGTAGGCGAAGTCGACATGGCGGAACCGGATCCCGTCGTCGAGTCGCTCCGGTGGCTGGCGGGTGCTGTCGGACCAGTCGTGGGTGCGGGCGTGTTCGCGCAGCCACTCGTAACGGGTGAAGACCGACATCGACTCGACCAACATGGCATAACTGGACGTGATCGCCCGGGCCGTGGTGTTGATCTGGGGCCCGATCACCACCAACATCGTGACGTCGCCGATCGTCGCCGTCCCGCGGCTGGCTGCCACGACGACCCAGACCACGGCGCCGGCGTAGGCGAGGCCGTACAGGATCCATCCGATTGCCCCGAAGCCGCCGAAGCGCAGGGTGACCGCCCGCCAGGCCCGATGCCGGATCTCGTGGGACTCGGCAGCCACCTCGAGCAGTGGCCGGTGCAGCCCGAAGGCGCGGACCTCGACCCCGGAGGTCGGCGTAGCGAGTACGTCGATCACCTTCTCGCCGAGACGCCGATACTTCTCGTTGTCGCGCCACAGCGCCTCCCGGCGGAGATGGCCCACGGCCTGAGTGGCGGTGACCCCGAGCGCGATGATCAACAACAGGTTCAGCCAGGGTGACACGGTCGACAACATCGCCACCAGGGCAGCAGTTCCGGTGACCGCACCGACCAACGAGAACATCCGCCACACGCCAACCAAGGTGTACGAGTCACGCTCGATCAGCGCGATCCGGTCGGCCAGGGCAGGGTGCTCATGATGGGCGATGCCGGGCAGGTGCGCGGTGAGGCGGATCAGGTCGTCATGGACGTAGAGGTGGACCCGTTCGCCCAGGGTGTCGCCCATCGGACCCGATACCGCGCCGCTCAACGCGGTGCACAGCAGGGCCACCGCCACGATCGCGATGCCGAGCCAGATCGAGGTGCCCTGGGTGACCCCGTCGACGGCCAGCTTGACGCCGTACGCGCTGAACGGCGCGAGTGCTGCCGACAGCACCGTCGTCAGACACATCACCACCGTCAGCCCGGGCGAGGCCCGGAAGGCCGTGGCGATCCACAGTGCCACCACCCGCACGGCCTGGGTGCGGTCCTTGGGCGTTGCGTCCGCGGAGGGGCCGC
>DVLP01000007.1 GCA_018715445.1 Candidatus Avipropionibacterium avicola
ACCTGGCCGCCTCCCGCCGTTTCTACCTGGACGGGCTCGGCTGGCAGGCCGAGCTGGACGTGCCCGGCGAGGTCGTGATGATCCGCGCCGGCGAGCACCTGGTGCTGTCCCTGTGGGACCGGGCCGCCTTCGAGGCCGAGCTCGGGGCGCCCGCCGGGACCGGGGTGCCACCGATCACGCTGGCCCACAATGTCGCGACCACCGCTGAGGTCGATCGGGTGCTGGCCCTGGTGGCCGGGCTGGGCGCCACTGTGACCGGCCCGCAGCAGCGTGACTGGGGCGGCTACACCGGCTACTTCTGCGATCCGGACGGCTTCCGGTGGGAGATCGCCATGAACCCGGGGCCGATCGGGCAACTGGTGCTGCCGGGGTCTGCTGCTGGGTGAGGGACCCCTCGACGAGCTCGTGGGTCGGAAATGCGGGCTCGGGGGTCGGAGGTCCGCACAGCAATCGACAGGCCCCGCAATTCCCGGTGCGGGACTGCGCACCGTCGGCCAGGGGCGGACCCGCCACATCGCTTGCAGGCCTCACCGTGCGTGTGCGGACCTCCGTCCGTAGTGCGCTGGTCCAGGTGTCGGAGACGGGAGTGCGGGCCCCTCGACGGGCTCGGGGGGACGAGCTCGGCCCCTCGACGGGCTCGGGGATCGGGAGGTCCCTCGAACGGCTCGGGGTCAGTCCTCGGGGAGGGCGGCGAAGGCGGCCTTGGTGTCGTTGTACCACTGCATGGACTGCTTCGGTCGCAGCCAACGACCCTTCATGTCCTTGCGGGCGGGCAGGTGGCTCTCGTCCCCGGCCTTGACGGCGTCCTTGAGGTGACGGTCCTGGGCGTTGATCACGTCGTCGGCGGTCTCGCCGTGGTGCTCGAGGTCGCAGGGGCCACCGAGCTGCTGGCAGGTCATGGTCTTCATGGTCGAATCATCCTTCTTGTCGTGTGGTGCTCATGGGTCTCACTGGTCTGACGGATCCCGGCCGGGAAGTGTGACCGGGAGCTGGGGTGCCGTTCGGCTCAGCGTGGATCGGCGCCGTCCCGGCGGACCACCTGACTGAGCAGGTCGGGCGCCGCGCGGAAGTCGATCCGCTCCACCTGGCCGTCGGTGACGGTGAAGTCGAAGACGACCCTGGCCTCGCCACGGTGGAACCAGGCCGAGCCCGGTCGGCCCTCGACCAGGACGGGCAGGGCTGCCGAGGCCGCCCCGTTGAAGAAGGCCGCCACGTCCTGTCGGCCCTCGATGCGCTCGGGCGTACCGGTCGCGACCGCCTGCTCGTCGCCGACCACCACGGCTTGCGGGGCGAGCAGCTCGACCAACCGGGTGAAGTCACCCTGGCGGGCGGCGGCCATGAAGGCATCGACCACCTCCCAGTCGGCGAGTTGGTCCTCCGCCCGCGGCTGGCCCACCTTGGCACGGGCCCGGGAGGCGAGCTTGCGGGCTGCCGTCGCCGTGGTGCCCAGTGCCGCGGCGATCGTCGAGAACTCGAAGCCGAAGCTGTCGTGCATCACGAAGGCCACCCGTTCGTTCGGGGTGAGGCGGTCCAGCACGACCTGCAGGGCGATCCCGACCGTGTCGGCCAGCGCCACCTCCTCGACCGGGTCGATCGAGCTGCCGGTCGGCTCGACTTGGTCGATCTCCTCGACCGGCTGCGGCGTACGGCGTCGGAGCCGGTCCAGGCACAGCCGGGTGGTGACCGTGGTGAGCCATCCCGGCAGGTTGTCGATCGCGGCATCGGTGCCGTGCAGGCGCAGCCACGCCTGCTGCACGATGTCGTGAGCCTCGTTCGGATCGCCGAGCACCCGGGTCGCCAGGGCGACCAATCGGGGTCGTTCAGCCTCGAAGGCCTCCGTGCTGTCCATGTCCTGATCCTTCCACCGGGTCGAAGCCGACCTGGTGCGCCGCCTTCAAGGACATGACGCCCCACCACACTGAAACGTGACCACATCGAGCCCGAGAACATGGCGGCAAGCCCTTGCCGCCACTTCTCGCCCGTGCTTGACTCATGCCACCGCGGGGGAGGCAATCAACGGTGACTGGCCGTACGGCGGTCGATTGTCCTGTGCCCGTGGGGAAACGGGAGGTCACAGGTGACTGGGGTGGACACACCGTTGGTGCCACCGACCGAGGAGTCGGTGGGTGCGGTGAGGGCTGCGCGGAACCGCCGCCGACGACGATCCCGACCCCGGTCGAGCCTGCCGTTGTGGCGCAGGATGTGGCGAGAACGATGGATGTATCTGCTGATCCTGCCCGGGTTCATCTACTTCGTGGTCTTCCAGTACGTCCCGTTGTACGGCAATGTCGCCGCCTGGCAGGACTATTCGCCCTACCTGGGCCTGGATCGCAGCCTGTGGGTCGGGTGGGAGAACTTCCAACGGATCTTCATCGACCCCGAGCTGATCCGGGCGCTGTGGAACACCCTGCTGCTGAGCGGCCTGCAGCTGTTCTTCGCCTTCCCCGCCCCGCTGGCCCTGGCCCTGCTGCTCAACAGCATCCTGTCCGGCAAGGTCCGTCGGGTCATCCAGGCGATCGTCTACTTGCCGCACTTCATCGGCTGGGTGATCGTGGTCTCGATCTGGAACGAGGTGCTCGGCCCGCTCGGGGTGCTCAACTCACTGCTCAGCCTGGCGGGCCTGCCCGGCCTCGACATCATCGGCAACCCCGACGCCTTCCCCGCTCTGGTCACCCTTCAGGTGATCTGGAAGGAGGTCGGCTGGGGCACGATCATCTTCCTCGCGGCCCTGCTGTCGATCCCCAACGAGCTGTACGAGTCGGCCGCGATCGACCGGGCCGGGCCGTGGCGTCGGCTGTGGCACGTCACCCTGCCAGGGATGTCGTCGATCATCGTCCTGTTGCTGATCCTGCGGCTGGGGTCGGTCCTCAGCGTCGGCTTCGAGCAGATCCTGCTGCAGCAGCCGATCTACGGGGCTGATGCCGCCCAGACCCTCGACACGTTCGTCTACTTCCGCGGGATCAACGGCGGAGACTGGGGGCTGGCGACCGCTGCCGGTCTGGTCAAGGGTGTCATCGGCTCGATCCTGGTGATCGGGTCGAACTGGTTCGCCAAGCGCATGGGCGGGGACGGGATCTTCTGATGGCTGAGCGTCCACCGTGGATGGAGAAACCCCATCCGATCACCCAAGGCCTCA
>DVLP01000062.1 GCA_018715445.1 Candidatus Avipropionibacterium avicola
GAACGGGTCGTACACCACGACGTCGGGGGTGAACGGGGCGAGCAGGGTCAGGAAGGCCCGCGCGGTCGACGACGCCCCGACGATGCCGATCCGGGCCCCGGCCAGTTCGTCACCGCGGAACTGGTCGGGCTTCCATCCTCCGGTCCGCTGATGGCGGTCGTAGTCGCCGAGGCGTCGCCACATGGTCAGGCAGGCCGCCAGGCACCATTCGCCGACCGACCAGGCAATGCGGCCGGCTGCGGAGAAGACCGCGACACCGTCGTCCAGCGCCGACTCGGGGACCAGTCGCTTCACCGTGCCGGCAGCATGGCCGACCGCCCGGACCTGGTCGGTGCCGAGGAACTGCTCGGGGATCGTCGGGGTGCCCCAACTGGTCAGTACGGCTTCGGCTCCGGTGAGCAGCTCCGCGAGCTGGTCGGCGTCCAGATCCTCGTCGGCCCAGACGGGACGGAATCGTTGCTCGATCAGGTCGCGGGTCGCTGGGTCGCACACGTCGGCGAGCCGCGACGGAGTGATGGCAACGGCCAGTTGGGTCATGACGCTCCTCAGGGTGGGTCGTGCTCGACGCTAGAGGCATTGTCGATGCACGTCCAATGCCAGATGAGGATCGATTGATACCGTACGAACATGAGCGAGGCGGACTTCTCCCTGATCCAACTCCGCGGCTTCATCGCTGTCGCCCAGGAACAGCACGTCGGCCGTGCGGCCGCGCGCCTCGGCATGACCCAACCACCCCTGACCCGCCAGATCCAAGCCCTGGAACGCAGTCTGGGGATCGCCCTGTTCGACCGGACGGGTCGGGGACTGTCGCTCACCGAGGCCGGCCGTACCTTCCTGGTCGATGCCTGTCGGGTGGTCGACCTGGCCGATGCGGCCCCTGCCGCGGCCCGACGGATCGCGGCCGGTGACAGCGGCACGTTGCGCCTGGGCTTCACCGCGATCGCTGCCTTTGCCGTCCTTGCTGAGGTGTTGGCCGCTGTGTCCGAACTCTCGACAGCGATCCATGTGGAGCTGACCGAGCAGGTCTCGCAGGCCCAGTGCGAAGCCGTACGGGCCGGGGTCCTCGATCTGGCCGTGGTCCGTCCACCGGTGCCCGACGATCTGGTGTCGACCCGGATCCACGTCGAGGACGTGGTCGTGGCCGTGCCGCAGTCCGATGCCCGATGGGGCGGGGGGACCGAGGTGTCGCTGGCCGAGGTTGCTGCCGGTCGGACCGGCTACAGCCCCGAGGGGGACCCGCAGGTCCGGGGTGTCTGCGCCGCGCTGCTCCCGGTCGACGACCTGGTCCAGGGCCAGGTCACCACCCAGGTCTCGACGATGCTGGCCCTGGTGGGTAGCGGTCATGCCCGCGCGCTCGTGCCGCGGTCCTGTGCCGCCATGCAGGTGGAGGGCGTGCGGTTCTGTGAACTTGCCGCCGCCGACCGGCAGCAGGTCGAGCTCTGGGCCGCGTGGCGGGAGTCCAACACCAACCCGGTGCTGCAGCGCTTGGTGCCCGTGCTCCGGGCCCGCTCCACCGGTTGAGTGATTGTCAGCCAGCTCTGGCAGCATTCGTGCCACACGGGCCGTGGGCGGGCGAAGGGGAGACATGAGGGTGCATCGGTACCGGGCGACGCGTCCGGGTCGGCGCCGCCGGCGCACCCCGGTGCTGGCGGCGGTGCTGGGTGTTGCTGTCCTGGTGATCGCTGGCTTGGTCGGCGTCAACCTCTCCGGGCTCGGCGGGCCGGTCCTGAGACAGGGCGAATCGCCGTCACCGAGCGTGACGGCCGGTACGGAGCCGACGTCCAGCGCCCAGCCGACAGGCAGTACCGAGCCGACAGGTGGGGCGCCGGAGGAGTCGGGTCCCGCCCAGCAGGCCCTGGCCACCCTGGAGGTCAAGGGCCGCGGACCCAAGACCGGATACGACCGTGACCTGTTCCGGTGGAACGGGTACGACTTCGACCGCAACGGCTGTGACCAGCGCAACGACATCCTGCGTCGGGACATGACCGACCCGGAGGTCAAGCCCGGCACGAACGGCTGCCGCATCGAGGCCGGTTGGCTCCAGGACCGCTACGGCGGCGAAGCGATCCGGTTGACCCGGGACAAGGTCGACATCGACCACGTCGTCGCGCTCAGCAACGCCTGGCAGATGGGCGCAGCCCAGTGGGACGAGCAGACCCGTCGCGAGTTCGCCAATGACCCGCTCAACCTGGTGGCCACCACCCAGCGGCTCAATCGTCAGAAGGGTGACGGCGATGCCGCGACCTGGCTGCCGCCGAAGAACCGCTGTGACTACGTCGCGCGTCAGACGGCGGTGAAGGTCGCGTACGGCCTCGCGGTCACCCGGGCCGAGCGGGACGCCATCGCCCGGATCCTCGACACCTGCCCGGGTCAGCCCCTGCCGACCGGCGACGAGCCCGCGCCCCAGCAGTCGGTCAGCACGTCGCCGACGCCGAGCTGACAACAAAAAGCCCCAGACCCTTGTGCATCAAGGGCTCTGGGGCTTCGTACTGCCAGAGGTGCTGTGGTGGCCAGGGCCGGGGTCGAACCGGCGACCTTCCACTTTTCAGGCGGACGCTCGTACCAACTGAGCTACCTGGCCAGGCGTGCTAGGAACGCCAAAGTGGTGATGTCGAGACACCACCACTTCCGCGACCCCGACGGGACTCGAACCCGCGACCTCCGCCGTGACAGGGCGGCGCGCTAACCAACTGCGCTACGGGGCCTGGTGCGGCATCGCTGCCAACCGGATGAACAATACCCAGAACACCGGCGACTCGCCAAATCGGTTGGGGGCCCGATCGGGCCGGGGTCCGAGGGGTGTCACGGGCCCGGCCCGACGGGCTCTCGGCTACATCGTCGCGAGTGCGGCCAGGCCCTCGTCGAGGGCCGGGAACCACCACGCGTAGTCGTGTCCGCCTCGGTGCTCGCGGTGGTGCACCCGGTGCCCGGTGCCGCGTGCCGCCTCGGTGAACCAACGGGCCTGGGTGACCATGTCACCCTCCTCCGAGCCGACCTGGACCGCGATCCGGGAGGACCGGTTCGTGGAGCGTTTGCGCAGCCACCGGATCAGGTCACCGGCCTCGGTGAGTTCGCGGGGCCCGCTCGGCTCCTGCCCGGCCCGGAACCAGAAGGATCCCGACTGGGCGACCGCGCCACCGACCAGGTCGGGACGGGTGACCGCCAGGGCGGCGGCCGCCAGCCCCCCCGTACGACTGTCCGGCGACGACGACCCGGTTCGCCGCCAAGGTCGGGGCCAGCTCTGGTGCCCGACTGCGGAGGTGGTGGAACACCGTCTCCAGGACCTCGG
>DVLP01000063.1 GCA_018715445.1 Candidatus Avipropionibacterium avicola
ACGCCGGTGGCGAACACGGCGATCGCCTTCTCCTCGGCCTGCTGGCGCAGCCGCATCCGGATGTCGATCCCCAGCCCGATCATCACCTTGGTGCGCCAAGTCCAGCCGACCACCTGACGCAGCCACCGGTCGCCCGGTCGGGTGCCGGTGAGTGACTCGGTGACGCCGAACCATCGGGCGATCCGTACCTCGTAGGCGTTGGGGCCGCTGCGGGCTGCGGTGACCGGGTCGGACTCCTCGTCGGTCGCGTACGGGGACACGGTCACGCTCAGGACGTCCTCGGACTCACCCCGGTAGAGCGCCAGGATCCGGTGCGAGGGCAGGGTCGTGAAGGTCTCGGCGAAGTCGAAGTAGTCGGAGAACTTCGCGCCGACGGTCTCCTTGCCCTCCTTGACCTTCGACACCAGCCGTCCGGTCTGCCACACCTGCTCGCGCAGCTCACCGATCAGGTCCGCGTCCTCGGCGGCCCGCTCGACCAGGATCGCCCGGGCCCCGTCCAGCGCCGCCTTCGTGTCGGGCACCTCCTTGGTCGGGTCCACATGGGCAGCGGCAACCTGCTCCGGGTCCAGGGTCGGATCGGCCAGCAGGGCATCGGCCAACGGCTCGAGACCGGCCTCGCGGGCGATCATGGCCTTGGTCCGCCGCTTCTGCTTGTACGGCAGGTAGATGTCCTCCAGGCGTGCCTTGGTGTCGGCCGCGGCGATCCGGTCGCGGAGTTGGTCGGTCAGCTTGCCCTGGGACTCGATCGACTCCAGCACCGCTCGGCGTCGTTCGTCCAACTCGCGCAGGTAGCGCAGCCGCTCCTCCAACGTGCGCAGTTGGGTGTCGTCCAGTCCCCCGGTGACCTCCTTGCGGTACCGGGCGATGAACGGCACCGTCGAGCCTTCGTCGAGCAGCCGGACGGCCGCCACGACCTGCGACTCACCCACCTGGAGCTCATCAGCGATACGACGTTCGGGAGTCGGTGCCTGCACGGGGGTCCTTCCGGGAGGGATGCTGGGGCCTGTTCGGCCCGCAGCATTCTGCCTCACCGGTCGGTCCCCACTCACCCCGCCACGGCCAACTCGGCCTCCTCGTCGCTCGCCGTGCCGGCATCGTCGCTCGCCTCGGGGTCCGAGGTCTGCTCGGCCTGCCAGGGATCCTCATCGGCGGAGCCGGTCCGCAGCGCCGAGGAGTTGCGGGTGAAGCGGGCGGTGCCCCGGTTGAGGTCGTGCCCGATGCTGTCGGCATCCAGCACCAGCGACTCACGCTCCTTGCCTTCGGCATCGGTCCACAGTCGGGTGCGCAGCTTGCCGCTGACCAGCACCGCATCGCCCTTGCGCATGCAGTCGTTGATGTTGCGGGCGAGCATCCGGCGACAGTTCACCGTCACCCAGACGGTGGCCAGGTTCACCCACTCACCCTCCTTGCGATATCCCGGGTTGTGGCCGAGGCGGAACGAGGCCCAGGCATCCTGGTCCCGAGTCGCGCTGCGGTAGTCGATGTCATTGCCGACATTGCCGGCCAGGGTCACATGTGCGTCCATCGCGGACTCCTTGTGGTCGGTGGCCACGCCCTCGACGGCGCGACCCGTACCATCACCATGCGCAGCATCCGGCCGCAACGAGCAGCGAATCCGTGCTGCTGTGGACAGTGCTCCACGGCCATCATCGACTGTGGACAACCCGGTGGTCTCAGCGCTCCGTGTCTCAGTGCCCCGTGTCTCAGTTCTCCGCGCGACCGGACAACAGTTCGCGGACCCGGCCGTGCCGCGACAGCTCGGCCTCCACCGGCTGCAGCACGTGCTCCACCGCCACGGTGGTCACCGACCGGAACAGCCTGGTGCGGGCCTGCCGCGCCCGGCGACGGGCTCCGACCTCCACGCCGATCCGACTCGCTGCCGCGGTCACCAGACCGGCTGCCACCCCGCCGACCACCATCCAGCTGGCGACCGGGACCCCCTGCCACAGCACCGGTGGCAGTTCGGGAAATCCCAACCAGGACACCAGGAACTCGACCAGGTGCCAGCCCAGGCCGGCCACCCACACCGCCGTCAGCAGCCACTGCAGGGTGGTCACCCCGCGCCACCAACCGCGGTGGCGGCTCAGGTCCAGGTCGGTCCCGGCGACCGCCCGGTCCAGGGCATCGGGCAGCCGGTCGGCATCGGCACGGGCCGCATCGGCGACCAGATCGATCCACGAGTCCGGCAACCCGGTGCTGGTGCGGTCGACCAGGTGGCGCAGGGCCGCGTCCACCCGGGCGCGTTCCACCCCGATCGCGGCCGGCAACGAGGTACGTCCCGGCTCCAGGGTGTCGGACGACCCGCCGGCTGAGGCCGAGAGGGCCCGACGGGTCGGAGCGAGGTCGAGGTGCAATCGCCGCAGCGGGTCCGGGCGCAGTGATCCGAGCCAGGCCAGCACCGGCCATCCTGTGGCGCGTCCACCGCGACGTCGCCAGGCCTGACGTACGGCATCGACCACCGTCGGCACTCCGGCCGCGACCGCGAGCGCGTCGACCAGGCGTCTGCGCTCGTCGCGCGACACTTCGGCGGACCCGACCTCACCGATCTGCTCACCGATCGCGGTGAGTGCGGCATCGACATCGGCCGACAACCGTTCGGTGGCAGCGATCTTGGCCGCCACCGCCGAGGCGAGCGATTCCCGTACGCGGTCGATCCCCTGCCCGGTCACCGTCGAGGTCGCCGTCACCGTGGCCCGGTCCAAGCCCTCGGCCGCGAGCAGGTCGGTGAGGTCGGCCTCGACCCGGGCCCGGTCAGCTTCGGGCAGCAGGTCGACCTGGTTCAGCAGCACCGTCGTGCTCGGGGCATGGCGGGCCATCGGCACCAGGTAACGCTCGTGCAGGGCGGCATCGGCGTACTTCTGGGGATCGACCACCCACACCACCATGTCCACCAGTTCGACCAAACGGTCCACCTCGGCCCGGTGGGCCGCCTCGGTGGAGTCGTGGTCGGGCAGGTCGACCAGCACCAGACCGTCCAGATCGGTCCCGGCCCCCTCCACGATGCCCGGAAGTCGTTGTCGGGCAGCGATGTCGAGCCAGTCGAGCAACTCGTGCTGGTCGTCCTCACCGAAGACGACCGCCAACGGTCGGGAGGTGGTGGGCCGCCGGACCCCCGGTTGCGTGACCTCGGCCCCGGAGACCGCATTGACCGTGCTCGACTTGCCCGACCCGGTGGCGCCGGCGACCGCGACCACCGTCGCGTCACCGGTGATCGCCAACCGACCGGTGGCCCGGTCGGCCACGGCCCGCGCAGAGTCGACCACCTCCGGGTCGATCCTGCCGTCGACCAGGCCGACCACCTCGGCCAGCGCCTGCAGCCGTACCGCCAGCGGGCGTCGGTCGGTACGGCGTCGGCCTCGTTCGCGGGCCATCAGCGCGGCTCCCGGTACGGATCGTCCACGATCTCGGCGTCCACGATCTCCACCTCGTCGCCGGCCTCGAGTGCGGCCACGGCACCGTTGCCACTGGCGAGCTCGGCCGGTCGCTGTGTGGGATCGACCACGACGACGGCCGTGCCACCTGCGTCTCCCGGTGTGATCGCTGCTGCCGCCGACCGTAGCTCGGACGGATCCTGCACCTCGACCGCATCCAGCACCCGGTGGTAGCGGCCCAGCTCGACGGCCAGCAGGGTCTCCACTCGCGAGTCGAGCTCCTCCTTGGCCCGTCGCGCCAGGGTCCGGATGGCCTGGTCGCCGAAGACGGCCTCCAGCACCCGCTGCGCCAGCACCGCCGTGCCTCCGGCGACACCCACCTCGGCACCGACCAGTCCCCCGGTCTGGGTGAAGACCACGATCATCAACGCCACACCGATCGCGTTCACCCCGAAGGCCAGGAACCGTGCCTTGGAACGCTTCGACATCCCCTCGTCGGCGACCAGGGCGAGCACATCGGACTGCCAGTCACGGATCGCACGGGAGACCTCGGCGGCAAAGGTGCGCGACGACCTCGACAGGTCCTCGGAACTGTCGGCCAGCAAGGATCCCTGCAGCAACTCGCGTCCGGCCGGGTGGGCCCGCCAGGCCCGCTCGACCCGTTCGGCCGCGGCATCTCCGGACTCCCGGATCAGGCTGTCCAGGCTGGTCTCGACCGCTTCGCTCACCTTCGAGGCCGACTCGGGTCGGCCCCGTACGGCGGCCACCACCTTGTCCCGCAGCCAGCTGATCCGTTGCTCCAGGGCGCGGAAGAACTCACCGGTGCCGACGAACTCGTGCCAGCGGGACAACACCTCGCCGCGCAACAAGGTGCCGTCGGCGGTCTGCACGGCCACCGAGCGCACCGCTTCCTGGTACGACTGGTCGGCGTCACGACGCAGGGTGTCCAGGGCGATCCGTTGCTCGTCGAGACCATCGGCCAGCAACGGCAGGTCATCGGCCAGTGCGGCGATCGCGCCGGTGAGGGTCTGGTGGACCACGGCGGCCCGGCTCGTCTGGTCGCGGGCCAGCTCGGCCAACCAGGCCTTGATCGGCTGCACCGCCGCGGCCGGCAGCAGTCCGTCCTCGTCGGTGCTGGTCTCGGGGACCGCGAACAACGGGGAGTCGCCCAGGCCCGCCTGCTGCATCAACTGGCCGAGATGACCGCCGAGCTCGTCGTAGTGCTGCTCACGGACCCGGTCCAGGACCACGCCGACCGCCGCCGACCGATTGGCCGCCTCGTGCAGGTAACCCCACGGCACGGCATCGGCGTAGCGGGCGGCCGAGGTCACGAAGAGCCACAGGTCGGCGGCCGCCAGCAGTTGGGCCGCCAGCTCCCGGTTACGGGTGTCGATCGAGTCGACGTCGGGGGCGTCCAGCAGGGCCAGGCCGCGCGGCAGGGTGGGTTCGGCGACGAGGTGCAGGGATCGGGTGCCCTCCACCGTGGCCTGCTCGACCGCACTGGCCACCCGCGCCATCCCCGGCAGGATCCGCTCATCGGCGAACCAGGACAGGTCATCGGGATGGTGCACCAGCACGGGCGCCCGGGTGGTGGGGCGGGTGATGCCGGGCACGGTGACCCGCGAGCCGACCAGGGAGTTCACCAGGGTCGACTTGCCCGCACCGGTCGAGCCCCCGACCACGCACAGCAGCGGCGCCTCCATGGTCGCCAGCCGCGGCAGGACGTAGTCGTCCAGCTGGTGGAGGATCCGGCTGGTGCGGTCACGGTGCTCGAGCGCAT
>DVLP01000064.1 GCA_018715445.1 Candidatus Avipropionibacterium avicola
GAGCGGCGAAGGCGGTCACGATGTTGATCCCCACCACGGTGCCGGGAAGGGCCCACGGCAACATGATCATCACATCGAGCACGCTGGCACCGCGGCCGCGCCAGCGAGCCACGACCCACGCGGTCAACGACCCGATGACGATGGAGATCGCCATCGCGAGTGCGGACATCTGGGCCGAGACCAGCAGCGGACGCAGGCTCCGGGTGTGGGTGAAGATCTCGATGAAGTTGGTCACCGTGTACTGCGGGGGCAGGATCTGCACGGTCCAGGTGCCGTCGACGGTGAAGGCCAGCAGCAGGATCGCCGCGACCGGAGCGACCAGGACGAGCATGATGATCAGGGCACCCAGACCGGCCACGCTGCGCAGCAGCCAGCCTTGCACCGGGGTCGCCGCCTGGGGCGTGCCCTTCGAGGCATTCACCGTGGAGCGGCGGTTCTGGTACCAGCGCATCGCCAACAGGAAGGTGATCGAGACCGCTGACAGCACGGTGGACTGGGCGGCAGCGAGCGCGTAGTCACCCGAGGTCTTGGCGCCCACGATCCGCATCGTCAGGGTGTTGACGTTGTAGAACTGCGGCGCGGTGAACGAGGCCATCGACACCATGAAGGTCAGCAGCGCTCCCGAGACCAGTGCCGGGGTCAGCATCGGCAGCAGGACCGTACGCCACATGGTCGAGCGGCGAGCCCCCAGGTTGAGCGCGGCCTCCTCCAGGGAGGCATCGCTGCCGGCCAAGCCCGCACTCACCGACAGGTAGAAGTACGGATACATCGTGAGGGTGTGGACCAACAGCACGCCGGCGATCCCGTCGGCGGCGACCGACTCGGCCGAGATCCCCGTGAGGGCGGCGATCGCGCGGGGCAGGATGCCCGAGGACCCGTACAGGTAGTAGAACGACATCGCGCCGATCAGCGGGGGCAGGGCCATCGGCAGGATGGCGAACACCCGCAGGGCACGGCGCCCGGGGAAGTCGAAGCGGGTGAGCAGGACCGCCAGCGCCGAGCCGAGCACACCGGAGGTGAGCACCGAGACCAGCGAGATCCCCACCGAGGTGAGCAGGGCCGACAGGGTCGTCCCGCTGCCCAGGAAGGAGCGGTAGGCGGCACCGCCGTTGCCGAAGGAGGTGACCACCGTCGTCAGCATGGGCATCACGACGTAGATCAGCAGCACCAGGGCGAGGGGCAGAGCCAGGACGTAGACGAACCGGTCGGCCGCGGTGGAGGTACCGCGACGACGGGTGGGGGCCTCGACGAGGCCGTCGGTGGGAACGGTTCCGGTGGTCACGGTGTGACCGTCCAGATCCGCGCCGGATCCGGGCGCAACGCCACGTCGGTGTCGACCTCGGGGAGGTCCTGGCTGTCGGTCACGCTGACCAGCAGCTCCTGACCGCCGGCTGCGGTCAGGCTGATGTGGCTGGTGGCGCCGGTGAACTCGACCCCAGTGACCCGGGCATGCAGGGTGCCGACCTCTCGATCCGCTGCGTCCGGGGCCGGTCCGTCGACCGCGATCGCCTCCGGACGCAGCGACAGCGCGACGGTCTCACCGACGGCAGCGGTGGCCGACAGGGTGTCGGGATGGACCGGTGCCTGCAGGATCGAGCCGTCCTCCAACTCCACGGTCACCTGCTGGTCGTCGCGACCGGTGAGCGAACCGGTGACGACATTGGAGCGACCGATGAAGTTGGCCACGAAGGCGGTCGCCGGCCGGTGGTAGATCTCCCGGGGTGAGGCCAACTGGTGCAGCACCCCCGACTCGAGCACCGCGATCCGGTCACTGACCGCCATGGCCTCGGCCTGGTCGTGGGTGACGTAGACGCTGGTGATCCCGAACTCCTGCTGCAGTTGACGGATCTGGCCGCGGGTCTCCTCACGCAGCTTGGCATCCAGGTTGCTGAGGGGCTCGTCGAGCAGCAGCACCGACGGACGGATCACCAACGCACGCGCCAACGCGACCCGCTGCTGCTGACCACCGGACAGCTCCTGGATCCGGCGATCGGCGTACGGCGCCAGACCCACCAGATCGAGGGCCTGACGGACTCGGTCGGCCCGTTCGGCCTTGGGCTCACGACGCATCCGCAGCCCGTACGCCACGTTGGCGGTGACGTCCATGTGGGGGAACAACGCATAGTTCTGGAACACCATCCCGGTGTCCCGCCGATAGGGCGGGACACCGGTCACGTCCTTGTCCCCGAACCGGATCGTGCCCTCGGTCGGTGCCACGAAGCCGGCAATCATGCGCAGCGTGGTCGACTTCCCGCAGCCCGACGGGCCGAGCAGCGTGAAGAACTCGCCGTCCTCGATCGTGAACGAGAGACGGTCCACCGAGGGCGGCGCCTGGCCGTAACGCTTGGTGACATCGACGAGTGACACGGAGGTCATGGGACTCCTGACGTGGTGGTGGTGCTGGACAGTGGGCTGGGGTCAGCCCTTGCCCTTGATGTCGCTGGCCCAGTGGGCGATCCAGTCGTTCTCGTTCTCGCCGATGCGATCCCAGTCGAGCTCCATCTCCTTCAGGTTGAGCTCGGCCAGCCAGCTGGGCTCGGAGGTCAACTCGATGGTCGGGATCTGGTAGCGCTCCTCGGCCAGGGTGCCCTGGGTCTCGGGGCTCATCAGGAACTCGAGGAACAGGTCGGCTCCGGCGGCACCGGGCCCACCGGCGACCTTGGCGACTCCGTCGACCAGGATCGGGGCGCCGGAGGCCGGTACGACCGCGTCGAGCATCGGGAAGTCACCGAACTTCTGCAGCATGACGTCCTGGAGGTTCCACAGCGACAGCGGAGCCTCCTGACGGCTGAGCCGCTGGTAGAGGTCGGTGGGGTTCGCGGCGTAGGTCTTGGTGTTGGCGTCGAGCTTGGCCAGCCATTCGTAGCCCGCCTCGGCCGAGTCGTCCTTGTCGTACAGCCGGTCGATCATCGCGCAGTAGATCGACCGCATCGTGCCGGACGCCTCGACGTCGCGGATGATCAGCTGCCCCTTGAGGTCGAAGGTGATCAGCTCGTCCCAGTCCTGCGGCGCCTCGTCCTTGCTCATCATCTCGGTGTTGACCATGAACAGCTCGGCCAGCAGCATCTCGCCGACCCACAACCCCTCGGGGTCGCGGTAGTCCTCGGGCACCGCGTCGACGACGGCCTGCGGAGCCGCGGCCAACAGCCCGTCGCTCGCGCCGAGGGCCATCTGCTGACGGGTGCCGCCCCACCAGATGTCGCCCTGGGGGTTGGACTTCTCGGCACGGATGCGCTCGAGGGCCTCCTGGGCACCCAGCGTCAGCAGGGTGGCCATCCCCTCCCACTCGGGATTGGCGGCCTCGAACTTGCTGATCACGTCTTCGGCGAGGTCCTTGTCACGAGCGGTGTAGATCGTGAACGGGGTCGGGCCGCCGGACTCGCCGTCGGCTCCGGATCCTCCGCCGTCCAGGCCGCAGCCGGCCAGGGCGGCAGCCGGTGCCAGGGCAAGGCCTGCAGCGAGCAGGTGACGACGCTGAACCATGGTGTTCTCCTTTGATCGGACTGTCCTGGTCGGGCTCGGGGCCCGACGAGTCACTGTGATGCGCCGGGCGGCGCGGTGATGATGAGCTGTGGGTGGGCGACCAGATGGGCGATCGCCCCGTGGACGATGGCGCTGTCGCCGAGCTCGGCGAAGCGGACATCGACCGGGGACGGGCTCTGGTCGGTGACCGTGGCCGCGAGGTGGTCGCGCCGGGCCTGGTCCAGGTCGGTCGCTGCACCGGCGAAGACCACCAGGGACGGATCGACCACGCAGGAGGTGGCGACGGCGGCGTAGGCCCACGCCTCGACGGCGCGGTCCAGCAGGGCTTGGGCCGGGGATGCGCCGGCTTCGGACGGGGCTGCTTCGGGCGGGGCTGCTTCGGACAGGGCGGCTTCGGACAGGGCGGCCACGACGCCCCGGTCGCCGGGGTCGAGTCCGAGCTCGGCGGCGCGGGTCTCGAGGGCCGGCACCGACCAGGCCGACTCCAGCGGACCCACCGTGGACCCGGCGGTCTGGGCGAGGCCGGCCCACGGCAGGAATCCCAGCTCGCCGGCGGACTGGTTGGCACCGCGGCGGATGCGGCCGTCGAGGACCAGGCCCCCGCCGATGCCCTCGCCGACGAACACCAGCACGTAGTCGGCGGCGCCCCGGGCCGAGCCGGATGCGTGCTCGCCGAGGGCGAGCAGGTTGACGTCGTTCTCCACCAGTACGGGCAGCCCGGTGGCCTCGGCCAGGACATCGTCGAGGTGGGAGCCGGCTGCCGCGCCCAGCGAAGGTGCCAGGGACACGTCGCCTTCGGCCGAGACCACACCCGGCAGCGAGACGATGATGCACTGAGAGCTGCTCACGGCCGCCGTGTGGAGGGCGGTGAGGGCCTCGGTGATGCTCTGCAGGGGCTCCGAGGGGTCGAGACGGCGACGGATCTGGACCTGGGTCTGGCCCTCGAGATCGACCTGGGTGACGGTCACGTACGGGGCCTCGATGCTGACCAGGGTGACCAGGACCGTGGTCCGGTCGAACTGCAGCAGGGTGCGCCGACGACCACCGGTGGAGGCGGCTGGGCCGACCTCACGGACCTGCCCGGTCGTCATCAGCTCCCGAATGGTGCTGGTCATCGACGAGGGGGAGTAGCCGGTGAGCTGGGCGAGCTCGGTCCGCGACAACGGCCCGCGGTTCAGCAGGGCCGTGACGGCGCTCTCCAACCGGAGCGCACGCAGGG
>DVLP01000065.1 GCA_018715445.1 Candidatus Avipropionibacterium avicola
TGCGGATTGGGCGGGATCCTGGCCGACGACATGGGTCTGGGCAAGACGCTGCAGGTGTTGGCGGCCGTCCTGGCGGCCCGGCAGCGGGCCACGGCCGGTGAGACCGCCTGGCGTCCGGTCCTGGTCGTCGCCCCGACCAGCGTGGTGCCGAACTGGGTGAGCGAGGCGGCGCGGTTCACCCCCGAGCTGACCGTACGGGCCGTCACCGCGACCCGGTCACGACGCCGTGCCAGCCTGTCCGAGGTGGCCGAGGGTGCCGACATCGTGGTCACCAGCTACAGCCTGTTGCGCCTGGAGGGTGACGCGTACGCCGAGCTCGGCTGGTCGGCGATGTTCCTCGACGAGGCCCAACAGGTCAAGAACCATCGCGCCAAGGGCTACCGCGCGGCCCGCCGGGTCGGCTCGCCGCTCACCTTCGTGGTGACCGGCACCCCGTTGGAGAACAACCTGATGGAGCTGTGGTCGATGCTGTCGCTGGCCGCGCCCGGGCTCTTCCCCGACCCGGAGATCTTCTCCACCGATGTCCGGTTGCCGATCGAGAAGGGCAACCTGGAGGTGCTGGGCAGCCTGCGCCGCCGGATCCGGCCGCTGATGCTGCGCCGCACCAAGGACGTCGTGGCCGCCGACCTGCCCGCCAAGCAGGAGCAGACCCTCACCCTGGAGCTGTCGACGGCCCACCGCAAGGCGTACGACACCAGGCTCGCCCGCGAACGGCAACGGGTGCTCGGTCTGCTGGCTGCCCTCGACGACAACCGGATCGAGGTGCTGCAGGCCCTGACCGCATTGCGCCAACTCGCCCTCGCCCCGGCGCTGGGACGTCCGGCCCACGAACCGATCGACCCCGACGACCTGCGGATCGGTTCGGTCAAGGTCGACACCGTCGCCGAGCTGGTCACCGAGCTCGCCGGCGAGGGGCATCGCGCCCTGGTGTTCAGCCAGTTCACCCGGTTCCTCGACCTGATCGCCGAGCGTTTCGACCGGTCCGGGGTACGTCACTGCCGGATCGACGGCTCGATGTCGATCGGGCAGCGGGACCGGGCAGTCCAGAGCTTCCGTGACGGCGACGCCGACGCCTTCCTGATCAGCCTGAAGGCCGGTGGCTTCGGTCTCAACCTGACCGAGGCCGACTACGTCTTCGTGATGGATCCCTGGTGGAACCCGGCCGCGGAGAACCAGGCCATCGACCGTGCCCACCGGATCGGTCAGACCCGCCCGGTGAACGTCTACCGACTGATTGCCGGTGACACGATCGAGGAGAAGGTGGCCGCCCTCCAGCAGCGCAAACGGGATCTGTTCGCCCGGGTGATCGATGCCGACGTCGCGATGGCCGATCCACACCTGACCGCTGACGACATCCGCGAACTGTTCTCGTAGGGTCAGCGGTGACATGGTGCACTCAGACGACATCCCCGACGACCTCTTCGAAGGTCAGTTCACTCGGCCGACGGCCGACGCCCGGCCCGGATCCGACTCCGAACGGGGCAGACCGGCCCGCAAGCCGCGGCCCGACCTGCTCGAGGGTCTCAACCCGCAACAACGCGAAGCGGTGCTGCACGACGGTGAGGCACTGCTCGTGGTCGCCGGGGCCGGCTCGGGCAAGACCCGGGTCCTGACCCGCCGGATCGCCCACCTCGTCTCCGAACGCAATGTGCACCCCGGCTCCATCCTGGCGATCACCTTCACCAACAAGGCCGCCGCCGAGATGCGCGAACGCGTCGTCGAGATCGTCGGCAACCGCGCCAAGCTGATGTGGGTCGCGACCTTCCACTCGGCCTGCGTCCGGATCCTGCGGGCCGAGATCGGCCGGTTCGGGATGAAGCGCACCTTCTCGATCTACGACGACGCCGACGCCAAGCGGTTGATGCAGCTGGTGCTCAACGACCTGTCCCTGGACCCGAAGAAGGTCCCGGTGCGCAAGGTCATGACCTGGGTGTCGAACCTCAAGAACGAACTGGTCGACCACGAGTCGGCCGGCGAGCACGTGAAGTCACCGGAGGAGGAACCGTACGCGGAGGCGTACCGGGAGTACCAGCGCCGCCTGATCGCCGCGGGTGCCCTGGACTTCGACGACCTGATCATGACCACGGTGCACCTGTTGCAGGCCTTCGACGACGTACGGGAGCACTACCGCAGGCGCTTCCGCCACGTCCTGGTCGATGAGTACCAGGACACCAACCATGCCCAGTACGAGCTGATCCGCCAGTTGTGCAGCGGCCAGGTGGAGCCGGGCTCCGGCTTCGAGGCGGTCCCGGCCGGACCGAGCTCGCTGATGGTGGTCGGTGACTCCGACCAGTCGATCTATGCCTTCCGTGGGGCGACCATCCGCAACATCCTCGACTTCGAGTCTGACTTCCCCGGGGCCCGCACGATCGTGCTGGAGCAGAACTACCGCTCCACCCAGAACGTGCTCAACGCCGCCAATGCGCTGATCTCGAACAACGGGGACCGACCACCCAAGCGGCTGTGGTCCGAGTCCGGTGACGGCGACCCGTTGGTCGGCTACGTCGCCGACACCGAGCACGACGAGGCCCAGTTCGTCGCCGACCAGATCGACACCCTGCACGACGCGGGGGAGCCGTACTCGTCGATGGCGGTGTTCTATCGCACCAACGCACAGTCGCGCGCTTTCGAGGAAGTGCTGGTACGGGTCGGGTTGCCGTACAAGGTCGTCGGTGGGGTGCGGTTCTACGAGCGCAAGGAGGTCCGCGACGCGCTGGCCTACCTGCGCACCATCGTGAACCCGGACGACACCGTCGCGGTCCGACGGATCCTGAACACCCCGAAGCGGGGGATCGGCGCCCGGGCCGAGGCCTGCGTGGAGGCCCTGGCGACCCGGGACGAGATCGGGTTCACCGATGCGCTGCGCCGGGCCGACGAGGCTCCGGGGATGAACCCGCGCTCGGCGAAGCAGATCGCCGGGTTCGTGTCCCTGATCGACAAGCACATCGCGCTGGTCGAGGACGGGGCGACCGCTGACGAGGTGCTGACCAGCATCCTGCTGGACTCCGGCTACCTGACCGAGTTGCAGGAGTCGACCGATCCGCAGGACCAGACCCGACTGGAGAACCTCCAGGAGCTGGTCGCCGTCGCCCAAGACTTCGTCGCCCAGGTCGGTGTGGTCACCGATGAGGAGCTGGCCGAGCTCGGGGACGCCGAACGGGACGCGCGCGAGGCGTCCGCAGGGCCTGGATCAGAGGCTGCAGGGTCTGGACCGGAGGCTGCAGGATCGGGAGCAGAGGCCGCAGGGTCAGGGGAAGCAGGGCCAGCGGACCGGACCGATGGCGCCGCGGAGCTGGACGACGAGTTGAGCGAGGATGCCGAGGAGTTGGGCGAGGAACTCGCCGACGCCGCGCCGGAGCCTGACGGCTCGGTTGCTGCGTTCCTCGAGCGGGTCGCCCTGGTCGCCGACTCCGACCAGATCCCCGATGCCGACGAGGAGGACTCCGGTGTCGTGACGCTGATGACCCTGCACACCGCGAAGGGTCTCGAGTTCGACACCGTCTTCCTGACCGGGATGGAGGACGCGGTGTTCCCGCATCAGCGCACCTTCGGCAAGGCCGACGAGCTCGAGGAGGAACGTCGCCTCGCCTACGTCGGCATCACCCGGGCACGCAAGCGGCTCCACCTGTCCCGTGCGATCGTGCGGGTCGCCTGGGGAGCGCCCCAGCACAATCCGCCGAGCCGCTTCCTCGACGAGATCCCGTCCCACCTCATCGACTGGCGCCGGACGGCGGCCGAGCAGACCAGTTGGCGGTCCACCTCGGCGACGTCCCAGCGTCGGGTCGATGCCGGTCCCGGCTGGGGCACCACCCGCCGTGGCCCCGGAGCAGGCGGTGGCCGCAAGGAACCCTTGGCCCTGGAGACCGGTGACCGCGTCAGCCACTCCCACTTCGGGCTGGGCAAGGTGCTGCGGGTGTTCCAGCTGCAAGGAGCCT
>DVLP01000066.1 GCA_018715445.1 Candidatus Avipropionibacterium avicola
GTGGGCAACCACGTCCAGATCGTGACCGCGCTGGCCAACCTGGTGGAGAACGCTTTGCAGTACTCCGATCCGGGAGCCAAGGTCGTCGTCTCCGCCCGCCGAGTGGTCGAGCAGGACGAGTCGATGGTCCAACTCGCGGTCTCCGACAACGGGATCGGTATCCCTGCCGAGGAGCAGGACCGGATCTTCGAGCGCTTCTACCGGGTCGACTACGCCCGGACCCGCGTCGACGGTGGCACCGGGCTGGGCCTGTCCATCGTCAAACACATCACTGCTGCCCATGCTGGCTCGATCGAGGTGTGGAGTCGCCCCGGTGAGGGGTCGACCTTCACGATCTCGATCCCGGACCATCCCCGTCTGGCCGAGCTGGCCTCCAGTCCTGTTGAGTCCGATCAGCAGGAATCATCCGACCAGGAGGTAACCCCGTGACCCGAGTGCTGTTGGTGGAGGACGAGGAGTCCTACCGCGAGGCACTGGCCTATCAGCTGAGCAAGGAGGGCTTCGAGGTGATCGAGGCCGCTGATGGGGCCGAGGGACTGGCCGAGTTCGACCGGGTGGGCGCTGACATCGTGCTGCTGGACCAGATGATGCCGGGCCTGCCGGGCACCGAGGTCTGCCGACAGCTGCGGCTGCGCGGCTCGGTGCCGGTCATCATGGTGACCGCCCGTGACTCGGAGGTGGACAAGGTCGTCGGGCTCGAGCTCGGCGCCGACGACTACGTCACCAAGCCGTTCAGCCATCGTGAGCTGGTCGCCCGGATCCGGGCCGTGCTGCGACGCGGCCAGGACGTCGAACTGGTCCCCGACGTCATCGAGAGCGCCGGCGTCCGGATGGACGTCGAGCGCCATGAGGTGTCGGTGAACGGTGAGAGGGTCCGGCTGGCCCTCAAGGAGTTCGAGCTGCTCGAGATGTTGCTGCGCAACGCCGGCCGGGTGATGACCCGGGGTCAGCTGATCGATCGGATCTGGGGTGCGGACTACGTCGGTGACACCAAGACCCTTGACGTCCACATCAAGCGCCTGCGGGCCAAGATCGAGCCCGATCCGGCCAGCCCGCGCTACCTGACCACCGTACGAGGGTTGGGTTACAAGTTCGAGGGCTGATCCGACCGCTACCGTGGTGCCATGGCGGAACAGACCGACACGGCACCCGGCGCACGTCCATCCACCACCCCGGCCGCGAACGGCGGTGACGTCACCGTGTTCTCCGGCTCGGCCCACCCGGAGTTCGCTCGGCGGATGTGTGACCTGCTCGGAGTGGAGCTCTCCCCGGCGGTGACCGATCGGTTCTCCAACGACTGCCTCCAGGTGCAGCTCCAGGCGAACTGTCGTCGCCGTGACGTCTACATCGTGCAGCCGCTGGTCCCACCAGTGCAGGAGAACTTGGTCGAGCTGTTGTTGATGCTCGATGCGGCCCGCGGCGCCAGTGCGGCCCACGTGACCGCGGTGATCCCGCACTTCAGCTATGCCCGCTCGGACAAGAAGGACGACTCGCGGATCTCCATCGGCGGGCGGCTGGTGGCCGATCTGCTGGTGGCCAGTGGGGCCACCCGGGTGCTGACGATGGCGCTGCACTCCCCGCAGGTGCACGGCTTCTTCTCGGTGCCAGTCGACCACCTGACCGCGGTCAATGAGCTTGCACGCTACTTCGCCGGCAACGGGCGTGACCTGTCCAACACCGTGGTGGTCTCCCCCGACCTGGGCAATGCCAAGGTCGCCACCCAGTTGGCCCGCCTGCTCGGGGTGCCGGTGGCGGCAGGGCAGAAGCAGCGACTGGCCGACGACAGGGTCGTGATCGACTCGATCGTGGGTGAGGTCGCCGGCAAGGACGTGATCGTGCTGGACGACGAGATCGCCAACGGGGGATCGATGGCCGAGATCGTCCGGGTGCTGCGTCAGCAGACCGACGGTTCGATCGCGATCGCCTGCACGCACGGCCTGTTCACCGGCTCGGCGATCGAGCGGTTGACGGGGCTGGGCCTGGACGAGATCGTCACCACCGACACGGTGCCGCTGACTCCGGACAAGCAGTTGCCCGCGATGACGGTCTGCTCGGTGGCCCCGCTGTTCGCCGAGGCCGTACGCCGGACCAACTGTGGTGAGTCGGTCAGCACCCTCTTCGACTCGTGAGGGGACCGCTCGCCGCGTGAGCGCGGCGCTGCTCAGCTGGTGGGGCGCTCGAGGTTGCTGTACTCGGGCGAGGCGGCGTCCATCACCGGAAGGGTGACGGTGATCGTGCCGGCATCGCGGAAGGTGAGCTCGACGGTGGCGGTGAGCCCGGCCCGCAGGTCGGGCGAGCTGACCGCGATGCCGTGCTCGGACAGGTTCGTCGCGGTGTTCTTCGTCAGCTGCAGCGGTGCGGCCATGGTGAACTGCAGGGCAGCACCGTCGTCACCGTTGGACAGGTGGGCGATGCCGGTGACGCCGCTGAGCGTCTCCTTGTTGTCGACCACGACGGCCCCGACCAGGACACCCTCTCCGGGAGCGGTCGCGACGATCACCAGGTTGCGGACCATCACGCCGTTGGAGGTGGCGCTGACGCCGTTGGCCGGCGGGTACTGCTGCAAGGTCTGGAACTGGCAGCCGGCAAATCCGACGACCGCCGTCAGGCTCAGCACCCCAGCGGCGATGGCTCGACCCAGACGGGCACTCACTCGCACAGTTCGACTCTCCTCATGTGACCCACCGACGTGGGGAAACACTGCGTGCCACAGCGTACTGCACGGGCCGGACCGACACCCAGCTCGCCCCCGGACACCGGGGTGGCGGCACAGATCGCGGGCCTTTGTCAAGCGGGTCCTGCACCGTGGAAAGCGGTCCTGACAAGCAACGATGCCTTGTGCGACCCCCGGTCGGGTGGTCCGCGACGTGTTAGAATGGTCTGCGGGAAAGGGGTTCTATCACATGTCCTTCACAGTGGGTGAAACGGTGGTCTATCCCAATCATGGGGCGGCTGTCATCGAAGACATCGAGACTCGCAAGATCAAGGGGGAGGACCAGCTGTACCTGGTGCTCCGCATCGTCGGCCAGAACGACCTGGTGGTTCGGGTCCCGGCGTGCAACCTCGATCTGGTGGGCGTACGCGATGTGGTCGACCAGGAGGGGTTGGAGAAGGTCTTCGAGGTGCTGCGGGCTCCGCACACCGAGGAACCGACCAACTGGTCGCGGCGATTCAAGGCCAACTTGGAGAAGCTGCACTCGGGCAATGTCATGAAGGTCTCCGAGGTCGTGCGCGACCTCTGGCGGCGGGAGAAGGATCGCGGTCTGTCGGCGGGCGAGAAGCGCATGCTGGCCAAGGCTCGTCAGATCCTGATCTCCGAGCTCGCGCTCGCCGAGGACGTTGCCGAGGACAAGGCCGAGGTCCTGCTCGACGAGGTCCTGGCGTCCTGACGCAGCCGATCGGCTCGCGTACGACGTCGCAGTGACAGCTCGGACAATCCAACAGTGAACAACCCGGAACCGGTCGTCGCCCTCGTGGTGGCGGCCGGTTCCGGCGTTCGTCTCGGGGGAGCGGTGCCCAAGGCGCTGCGACTGCTCGACGGTGAACCCCTGGTCCTGCACGCGCTGCGGCGACTGGCCGCCGGAGGCATCGACCGGGCCGTGGTGGTGATCCGACCCGACGAACGGGAACGCTTCGACCGGGCCCTCACCGACCTCGAACGGCCCACGGTCGACCTGGTGGCCGGCGGGGCCGAACGACAGGACTCGGTACGCGCCGGGCTCGACTTCCTGGCCGAGGCGGTGCCGACGGCGCGGATCGTGCTGGTCCACGACGCCGCGCGGCCGCTGGTCGACCCGGCGACGGTGCGTCGGGTGGTGTCTGCGGTGGCCGCCGGAGCACCTGCGGTGGTCCCCGCGGTCGCGGTGGTCGACACGATCCGGCAGCGCGAACCGGACGGCAGCAGTGTCGGACTCGACCGCTCCCGGTTGATGGCGGTGCAGACCCCTCAGGGCTTCGATCTCGACCTGCTGCGGCGGGCCCACGCGGCCGTCGCTGCCGACGGAGTGGGCGTCACCGATGACGCCGGCGCCTGCGAACACCTCGGCACGGTCGTGACCACCGTGCCGGGCAGCCCGACCGGGCTCAAGATCACCCACCGCGACGACCTGGTGGTGGCCGAGGCCCTGCTCCGGGCCTCCACTGCCGCACCCTCGAACACTGCCGCACCCTCGGACCAGGAGTGAGCATGACCCAGTTCCGCACCGGCATCGGCACCGACGTCCACGCCCTGGTGGCGGGTCGTCCGATGACCGTGGCCGGACTGGTCTTCGACCAGGAGCCGGTCGGCCCGGAAGGCCACAGCGACGGCGACGTGGCCTGTCACGCCGCCTGCGACGCCCTGCTGTCGGCGGCCGGTCTGGGTGACCTGGGCAGCAATTACGGGACCTCCGACCCGCAGTGGTCCGGAGCGCCCGGGGTCGACTTCCTGGTCGAGACCGCGCGACGGGTCCGGGCCGCCGGGTTCGAGATCGGCAATGTCGCGGTCCAGGTGATCGGCAACCGACCGCGCCTGGGCAGCCGACGTCAGGAGGCCGAGGCGGCCATGTCGGCCGCGGTGGGCGCCCCGGTCTCGGTCTCGGCGACCTCGACCGACGGGCTGGGCCTGACCGGTCGAGGGGAGGGCATCGCCGCGATCGCCACGGCGCTGCTCACCCTGGACTGAGCGGGTCCCACCCCCGACTGAACGTGGGGCTCAGATGACGGTGTCGTCGGGTGCGGTGAAGGTGTTGCACTTGCCGATGTCATCGGTGCTCAGCCCGACACTGCCCCAGTAGACGCGCGACGGCCCGCTCGGGTGGGTCTTGCCGGGATCGGGCCCGCCGAGCTCGTTCATGATCGAGTTCAGGTCGTCGACATCGGCCTGCTTGATCCCCAGGGCCACCGAGGACGACTTCAGGAACAGGGCGCTGAAGCAGTCGGCCTGGGCCTCCAGACGTCGGTTGATCCGCAGGGCCTCCTGCTCGGAGCCGGCCATCTCCATCAGCGCCATCCGGCTGGTGGTGATCCCGAGCCGGCCCTGGATGTAGTGGCCGAACTCGTGGGCGATGACCAGCTCATGGCCGAAACGGCTCGACTTGATCGCTCCGACGTACTCGTTCAGGTGCGAGGCGTAGTAGAGCTGCTGGTTGACCCCGCAGTACATCGCGTTCGGCTCGTCCTGGAAACCGCACGGGGTCTGCACCCCGGTCTCGTCGTAGACGGTCACGCTCGGGCGGGGCATGGTGACCCCGATCGCGGTCATCGTCTGGTCCCAGCCGCCCATGATGCAGCCGACCAGGTCGTTGAGCTGTTGCTCGAGCTCGGCGTCGGTCGCGGTCTGCTGGTCCAACGGGGTGAGCTCACACTTGATCGGGCTCGGGAACTGCTGGCCGTAGATCGCGCTGTCGGCGGTCCACTGCTCGGCCTCGCCGATCGAGCTCGGCGCCGGCACCTGGTCGGGATTGGTGTCGACCTCCGGGGCCACCCAGTCCTCGTTGGCGTACTTCACGCCGGGCCCGCCGGTGGCCAGACCGATCACGACCAGCACAGCGATGCCGGCCACGACCAGGCCGGCGACCACGATCAGGGCAGTGGCCAGCGGGTTGCGCTTGCCCCGTGGCTGTCCGGGCCCGGGAGCCGGGTGGCCGGTGCCGGGGCGGTGACCGCCGGGCTGCTGCTGCCAGTACGCCCCCTGTTGGGGATGGCCACCCTGCGGCTGCTGATACTGGTGCTGGGAGTGCTGGTGCTGGGAGTGCTGCTGCTGTCCGTACTGCTGCTGTCCGTACTGCCCGGGACGAGGGGCCTGCTGTTGGCCGTACGGCTGAGCCGACGGCTGTCCCCACTGACCGCCCCAGGTCTGGCCGCCGCCGAAGCTCTGCGCCGGACCGGAGAACCCGGACTGGTGTGCCGGCGGACGACCAGAGCCGTACGAGGGCTGCTGACCCGACCCGTACGAGGGCTGTTGGCCGGACCCGTACGAGGGCTGTTGCGGCTGCCACGACGGCTGCTGGGGATAGGACATGTCCGAGATCCTAGGACGCCGAGCGGTCACGAGGGAACTCCAGCTTCCTGCGCTGCCCTGCCGTTGTGCAATAGTGTCCGGGCAACGGTGGGTGACCACCAACGTCCCATGTCAGCGCCAACGACCCACGTTGGCAGGTCGATCGTCGGGGCCCGAACGGGTGCCGGGCATCGTTGGAGGAACACGTGAGCACAGCAGCGCCGACCCGCCGGAGGTGGGCCGCCGTCGTGGCCATCGTCCTGGTCGCCCTGGCCTGGACCGCCGTCACCCCCGGGACCGCTCGGGCGGAGGGGACCGTCTCCAGCCTCACCGTCGACGCCACCCTGGGCGCGGACGGCATGTTGGCGGTGACCGAGACCTACGAGTTCGGCGGCGGCGACGCCCCGAGCGAACTGGTCAAGGCCTTTGCCACCCGTGAGAACGGTGTCGGCGACGTCCAGTACGTCCAGCACATCACCGAGGTCACCGCGACCGTCGGCGGACAGCAGGTGGAGGCCACGGTCGACGTCGACCGGGACCGCACCACCGTGACCGTGCCGACGGCCGAGGCGAGTGGCCCGGTCATCCTGTCCTACACCGTGGTGGGCGCGGTGCGGGCCGAGGGCGACGACCACGTGCTGGTGCATCGGCTGCTGCAGGGGCTGAACCTGCAGGTCGAGTCGCTCGAGGCCACCATCACCACCCCGACCCTGGCGCTGGGGATCGACTGCTACGCCGGCGCCCCCAACTCGACCGCGCGGTGTGCGGCCGCCTCCCAGGGCACCCATGACACCCCGATGCCGACCTTCCAGGACGGCCCCCGCGGCCCGGGTGAGCAGGTCACCGCGATCCTGCCGTTCTCGCCCGATGCGGTGGCTGCGACCGCCGAGATCGACCACCGCTGGACCCTGGGTCGTGCCTTCTCCGTCGGACCTGCGGAGTTGCTGAGTGCGCTCGGGTTGCTGCTGCTCGGTGGCGTCGTGCTGTGGTCGCTGCACCGCCGTGCCGGGCGTGACGCCTCAGCAGGCGGCAAGATGGAGAAGGTCGGCGAGTTCGCGCCGGTGGGCGAGGGTGAGTCCGAGTTCCGTCACTTCGGCCAGGTCCGTCCCGGTCACGTCGGGACGGTGGCCGACGAGCGCGTCGACCCGATCGACGTGACGGCCACCATCCTCGACCTGGCGATCCGTGGCCACCTGCGGATCACCGAGCTGCCTCGCGAGCGCGAGTTCGCCTCCACCGACTGGGCCCTGGAGACCCGGGAGGGTGGCGACGATCTCAGCCCGTACGAGGAGGTCGTCCTCGAGGCCGTGTCGCCCGACAACGGCGAGCCGGTCAAGATCAGTGAGCTGGCCTCCCGGGTGCAGCCGCGGGTGATGGACATCCAGGACGCGCTGTACGACGAGATCGTCGAGCACGGCTGGTACGAGCGCCGGCCCGACCAGACCCGCAACAAGTGGGTCAGTGGGGCACTGACGGCCCTGGTCATCGCCGTCGTCGGCACCGGGGTCCTGGTGGCCTTCACCACCTTCGGCCTGCTCGGCTTGGCCGCAGTCGCGGTCGCGCTCGGCCTGGTCTTCGTGGCCCAGGAGATGCCGTCGCGCACCGCGGCCGGAGCCGCCCTGTTGGCGGGTCTGCAGCACCTGAGCCACCAGTTGCACACCAACGAGACCGACCAGATGCCCAAGGGCCGCGAGCTCGAGGAGCTGTCGGAACTGTTGCCGTACGCGGTGGTGCTGGGTGGCGCCGAGCGCTGGATCGACGCCATCGTCGCGACCGATGACGACGACGATCCGGACTCGACCGACATCGACTGGTACCACGGCCCGGCGAACTG
>DVLP01000067.1 GCA_018715445.1 Candidatus Avipropionibacterium avicola
TTCACCCCCTGACCGTGGGGAAGTCGAGGGGTGGGTGGGGTGTGCGAACCCGACGGCAACTCTGGAAGGATGGGGGCCATGAGTGCACAGCCTCCCGCACCGATGCCGTTCAGCCGCCCCGGAGCGGTCGACCTGTCGAGCCTGGTCAACAAGGCCAACACGCCGCCACCTCCGTCCGGCAAGCCGAAGGGTGGCCCGGGCCGTTACGTCGTCGATGTCACCGAGGCCAGCTTCGATGCGGTGATGCGCAAGTCGACCGAGCACGTGATCGTGGTCGAGTTCCATTCGCCGCGGGCCGAGGGTGCCGAGGCGTTGAGCCAGGCGCTGGTGCAGTTGTCCGACGAGGCCCAGGGCCGGTGGCTGCTCGCCCGGGTGAACGTCGACAACGAGATGCGGGTGGCCCAGGCCCTCGGGGTGCAGGCCGTCCCGATGGTGGTCGGCGTCATCCAGGGCCAGCTCGCGCCGCTGTTCCAGGGGGTGCTGCCGCCCGAGCAGATCCGTCAGTACCTCGACGAGCTGATGAACGCAGCGGTGAGCAATGGGGTCACCGGTCGTGCCGAGCCGTCGGTGCCCACCGTCGAGGAGGACGACGAGGACGAGGAGGACCGTGATCCCCGCTTCGCGGCCGCCGACGAAGCGGTCGACGCCGGCGACTACGCCAAGGCGCGCGAGGAGTACGACAAGCTCGTCCAGGCCAACCCGAACGATGCCGAGGCCGTGGCCGCCCGGGCCGCGATCGGTCTGCTCGCCCGCCTGGACGGGGTCGACCCCGATGCCGTCCTGGCCGATGCCGCTGCGAAGCCGGACGACCTCGACGCCCAGTTGTTGGCTGCCGATGTCGAGCTCTCCAGCAACGAGGCCGAGAAGGCCTTCGACCGGTTGATCGGGCTGGTCCGGACCCGTGCCGGGGACGAGCGCAACGCCGTTCGGCTGCGCCTGCTGGAGCTCTTCGAGACCCAGCCCCCGGAGGACCCGACCCTGCTGAAGGCCCGCCGCAACCTGATGTCCGCCCTCTTCTGAGGTACCTCGGTCGGGGCACGATTCCAGCGGCAGCGCCCAGAGCTTGAAGGTCGAGGTCGGGATCGTGGTCACCAGATCGAGGATCACCTGGGCGGCGTCCTCCTCGGTCATCTGGTGGGTCACCACGCGCTGGGCGAGGTGGTTCGCGTCGCAGCGTCGGGCCATGTCGTGGCGGGCCGGGATCGACAGGAAGGCACGGGTGTCGTCGATGAAGCCGGAGCCCTTGTAGTAGCCGGCACTGTCGGTGACGGCATCCCGGAACCGCAGGATCGCTGCCGGGGTGTCGATGAACCACCACGGCACACCCACGTACACCGCGGGGTAGAAGCCGGCGAGCGGCCCGATCTCCTTGCTGAACGAGGTTTCGTCCACGGTGAACAGCACCAGGTGAAGGTTCGGATGGGTGCCGAAGGCGTTCAGCAGGGGAGTGAGCGGCTTGGTGAAGGCCGCGGTGTCGGGCAGGTCGGCGCCGACGTCGGCCCCGTACGCCTCGAAGGTCGGCTCGTGGTGGTTGCGGATCACGCCGGGGTGCAGCTGCATCACCAGGCCGTCGTCGACCGACATCTCGGCGAAGCGGTACAGCATGTTGTGCCGGTACGCGATGGCCTCGGCGGCAGTGGCCTCGCCGCTCAGGCCGGCAGCGTGGATCCGCTCGGCCTCGGCCGGCTCCAGCGGTGTGGAGCCCGCGTCGGGGACACCGGAGTCGGTGGCGGTGCAGCCGTGCGCGATGAAGTGCTGCCGGCTCTGGCGCAGCGCGTCGAGCAACCCGCTGTACGTACGACAGTCCGTGCCCGGACGGGCCGCCTCGAGGTCGTCGAGGGCACCGGTCCACCGTGGTGAGGACGGGTCCATGAACCGGTCGGCCCGCCATGTCGGCAGCACCCGGCCACCGAAACCGGGATCGTCGGCGAGGGCCTTGTGGGCGGCCAGGTCATCGGCGGGGTCGTCGGTGGTGGCCAGCACCGCCAGTCGGAACCGGTCGAACAGTGCCCGCGGGCGGAACGAGTCGTCCTTGAGGCGCGCGTCGATCTGGTCGTAGATCGCGTCGGAGGTCTCGGCCGACAGGGCTTGGTCCACGTCGAAGAGGTCGGCCAGCTCGTGCTCCATCCAGTACCGGACCGGGGTGCCGAGGTAGCGGTGCCAGTTCTCGGCCAGGCGCCGCCAGATCTCGCGTGGGTCCTCCTGGGAGGCCACGCCGTGCTTGGCGCGCCCGACCTGGTCGCCGTCCACACCTGCCCCGGAGAACAACATCCGGGTGACGTAGTGGTCGGGGGTGATCAACAGCTCGGCCGGATCACCGAAGGGCTGGTTGTCGACCAGCATCGATGGGTTCACGTGACCGTGCGGGGAGATGATCGGCTGGTCGGCGACCGAATCGTAGAGCCGCCGCGCCACGTCACGGGTCGTCGGATCCGCCGGGAGCAGTCGATCCGGGTGCGGGACGAAGCTGGCCATGTCTCCTCATTCCTGGTCAGGTATCGGTTTCTCACACCCTAGCCCTGTCCACCCCGGGTTGTCTCGGACGCCCCGGGCACCCTGCCGGGAGCTCGGGTCGATCCGTTAGGGTCGCTGCTGTGCCTCTGAGTGCTCCGGCGAGTCGCGAAAGGACAACGCCATGAAGTTCGGTTACTTCACTGCAGCCACCCCGGACTGGACCCCCGACGAGGTGGTGACCCACCTCGCCGCCCAGGGCTGGGACGGCGTCGAGTGGCGCGTGGTCGACGATCCGGGAGCCGACGAGGTCGGGTTCTGGGCGGGCAACCGCGCCACCTGGCCAATGACCGGCCTGGAGGACAACATCGACTCGATGCGGGAGCTGGCCGCACAGGCCGGCCTGGAGATCAGCGGCATCGGTGCCTACGCCCTGTGCAGCGACCACGAGAACGTGGAGCGCGTGCTGGCCGCGACCGCGGCGATCGGGGCCAGCCAGGTCCGGGTGCGGGTGCCCGGCGTCGGTGACGACGAGCAGTACGGCCAGGTCTTCGACGCGTCCCGGGAGCACTACCGCTGGGTGGCCGAGCGGGCCGCCGCCCACGGAGTGAAGGCCCTGCTGGAGCTGCACCACCGGACCATCACCGCCTCGCCCTCCTCGGCCATGCGGTTGCTCGACGGACTCGACCCGACACACGTGGGCGTCATCCACGACATGGGCAACCTGATCTACGAAGGCTGGGAACGCCCGCTGTGGTCGGCCCAGATGCTGGGCCCGTACCTGGCGCACGTGCACGTCAAGAACACCGTCTTCGAGGCGGCCGGCGTGGGCGACGACGGCACCCTGAACTTCGCCCCGAAGGCGGCCGCCCTGCGTCGGGGCCAGGTCAGCCTGCGGACTTATCTCGCCGAGCTCGCCCAGGCCGGCTACGACGGCTGGGTGGTCTGCGAGGACTTCTCCACCGACCTCCCGTTGGCGCAACGCACCGCCGACAACCTTGCCTACCTGAAGGAGTGTGCACCCCATGCCTGACACCACCGGATCCGACCTCCCTGTCCGGATCGTCCACCTCGGACTCGGTGCCTTCTTCCGGGCCCACCAGGCGTGGTACACCCAGCTCGCCAACGAGCTCGGTGGCCAGCAGTGGGGGATCAACGCCCTCACCGGTCGGCGACCCGACATGGCCGAGCTGCTCAACGCCCAGGACTGCCGCTACACCTTGATCGAGCGGGGACCTGACGGTGACCGTGGCATCGACATCCGCAGCATCGCCACCGCGGGGCCCGGCGCCGATCCCGACACCTATCGGGCCGCCATCAGTGACCCGGCCGTGGGGATCATCACCTCGACGATCACCGAGAAGGGTTACCTGGTCGGTGACGACGATGCCGCTCGCATCCGTGCCCAGGAAGCCCCCGGCTCGGCGATCGGCCGGTTGGTCGACGGCCTGCGTGTCCGGATGGAGTCCGGCGGGGGACCGCTGGCGATGGTGCCCTGTGACAACCTGACCGCCAACGGTGAGCACACCGAGCGGATCGTGCTGGGCCTGGCCGAGCAGGTCAGCCCGGCACTGGCGGGATGGATCGACTCCAACGTCAGCTTCGTCTCCACCATGGTCGACCGCATCACCCCGGCCACCACGGACGCCGACATCGCCGACGCCGCTGAGCTGGTCGGGTGGGCGGACCAGGCACCGGTGGTCGCCGAGCCGTTCTCCGAGTGGGTCGTGGCCGGGCAGTTCCCGGTCGGGCGACCCGACTGGGACCGGGTCGGCGCCCAGTTCGTCGAGGACGTCGAGCCGTACGAGCAGCGCAAGCTCTGGCTGCTCAACGGTGGCCACTCGACCCTGGCCTACGTCGGACTGTCCCGCGGCCACGAGACCATTGCCGAGGCGATGGACGATCCTGCCTGTGTGTCTGCCCTGCAACAGGTCTGGGCCGATGCTGCGCCGTGCCTGCCCTTCGACCAGTCGGTGATCGACGAGGCCACCCAGGCCCTGACCGACCGGTTCGCCAATGCCCGGATCCGGCACCGCCTGGTCCAGATCGCCGGCGACGGCTCGCAGAAGCTGCCGGTCCGGTTGGTCTCGGTGCAGCGGGCCCGGATCTCGCAGGGTCTCGGGATCGGCGATGCCTTCCCGGTGGCCATCGGCGCCTGGGTCAGCCATCTGGGCACCGACCAGGTCAACGACCCGCAGGCGGACTCGCTCCGGGAGTCCCTGGCCAGGCAGGGATCGAAGACCGAGCGCGCCCGTACGGTGCTCGCCTTCCTGGACTCCTCGCTGGCCGAGGACGACGCCCTGGTGTCGGCGGTCGCCGAGAACGTCGTCTGAGCCGACGGAGTCAGCGGAGTCAGCGCTCCCGGGCCGACAGCACGCAGAACTCGTTGCCCTCCGGGTCGGCGAGCACGGTGAACTCGGCATCGGCCGGTTGACCGACCTCCACGCGCCGGGCGCCGAGACCGATCAGCCGGTCGATCTCGGCGTCTCGGTCATCACTGAGGTGCGGTGCCAGGTCGAGGTGGAGTCGGTTCTTGACCGTCTTGTCCTCGGGCACCGGGACGAAGACCATCCCGGGGCCGACCGAGGTCCAGTTCTCGGCGGTCAAGGGCTCGGTCGGCAGGTGCTTGGGCAGGACGACCACTTCCTTCTCGAACTCCAGGAAGACCTGCATGTCGAGCGCCTCGGCCCACCAGTGGGCCTGGGCGTGCGGATCGTGACAGTCGATGACGAGGGTGTACCAACGAAGGCTCATGGGCCCAGTCTGGCGTCCCCAACGGACAGGTTCAGTCCTGTTGCCCGGCGACCTGCTGGATCCATCGGCGCTGCCGACGGGTCTCGACGGCGCGTCGGTGGTACTGCTGGCGCACCCAGGTGACCGAGTCGTCCGCCGCGATCCCACCCATCACCGCGAGCACGGCCAGAGCGGTCCCGGTGCGTCCGACCCCACCTCCGCAGGCGATCTCGACCCGTTCGGTCGCAGCGCGGTCGTACGCCTCCCGCAAGGCAGTCAGGGCGTCCGCGGTGGAGTCGGGAAGCCGGAAGTCGCGCCACCTGACCCACCGTGAGGCCCAGCGCTGTGCCGCTGGCTCACGACCCAGCAGATAGACGCCGAAGTCCGGGTCGGGACCGTCCGGGAGCGGTCGACGAAGACCGCGCCCACGGCAGCGACGGCCATCGGGGAACTCGACGATTCCCTCGCCTGAGGGCCAGAGGTGCATCGGGGTGACCATCGTCCCAGCACCGCCCGTCAGCCGACGGGGCGGCCGTCCTCGGAGTGCACCACGGCATCGGGGGCCAGCCCGGCGATGGTGGTCAGGCGGCGGTGGGAGAGCGGGGTCACCAGCTCGCCGGCCGCCTCCAGGTCGACCAGGTCGACCTCGATGATCTCGCGTCCGTCGGGGGTGATGCGGGCCAGATCGTCGTCGGCGATCGTGCCACCGTCGAAGATCAGCTCCAGCGCGTCCTCCCAGCCGAGGTAGGGCGGCATCCAGTCGGCCAGCAGGAGGCGGCCCACCGGCCAGTCGACGCCCAGTTCCTCGACGATCTCGCGGGCCGCACCGGCGCGAGGGGTCTCGTTGACCTCGACGATCCCACCCGGAAGCTCCCAGTCGGCCTTGAAGCTGGTCCGACACAACAGGAAGCGTCCCTGGTCGTCGCGGATGGCGACATGGGCGATCAGCCTCTTGCGGGGCAGTGCCGAGTTCATCACGGCGGTGAACGCGTCCGGACCGGCGGTCCGGTCGGAGGCCAACCGGGCGTAGCAGACGATGTCGTCGAAGCTGCCGTCGTCGCGGACGTGCGCCTGACGACGTACACCCTCCTGCCGGAAACCTGAACGCAGCAAGGCATGGCGGGCGGCACGGTCCTGCCCCGGGGCCTGGGCCTCGATGCGACGCAACTCCTCGGCCAGGATCGCCTCGTCGCCGGCATGGGACAGCGCCCGGGTCAGGGCCTCGGGCTGCGGACTGCCGGTCCAGCTGAGCTCACCGATCCCGTCGCCCAGGGCGTGCAGGCTGACGGTGAACTCGCCCTCAGTCATCGTCACCGTCCTCGGCGACCGGTTCGGGACGCAGGTGCTGGGCGAGGAAGACCGCCGACAACGGCGGCACGGTGACCTCGGCACTGTGGTCGAAGCCGTGGCTGGCGACCTCGGTGGCGACGACCTGCCCGAGGTTGCCGAAGTTGCCGGTGCCGTCGAGCTCGCTGGCATCGGTGTTGAGGATCTCGTCCCAGGTGCCGCCGGCCGGCAGCCCGATGCGCAGGTTCTGATGGGGATCGCCGGAGAAGTTCACCACACAAGCGATCATGTCGCCCTGGGCGTCGAAGCGCAGGTAGGAGAAGACATTGGCATCGGCATGGTTCGGATCGATCCAGCGGAAGCCGCGATGGTCGGAGTCGAGGCGCCACAGTGCCGGATGGTCGCGATAGACCCGGTTCAGTGCGGCCACGGTGCGTTGCACCCCGCCATGGCCCCACCGCTCGGTCTGCTCCCAGTCCAACGAGCGTTCCTCGGAGAACTCGCGCTCCTGCCCGAACTCGGTGCCCATGAAGAGCAGTTGCTTGCCGGGATGGCTCCACATGAAGGCGTAGAACGCCTTCAGGGTGGCGAACTTGCGCCACTCGTCCTCGGGTACCCGCTCGTACATCGATCCCTTGCCGTGGACGACCTCGTCATGGCTGATCGGCAGGATGAAGTTCTCGGTGTAGGCGTACGACATCGCGAACGTCATCTCGTGGTGGTGGAACGACCGATGCTCAGGTCGCCGACCCAGGTAACGCAACGAGTCGTTCATCCAGCCCATGTTCCACTTGAAGCCGAAGCCGAGCCCGCCCTGGTCGACGCGACGGGTGACCCCCGGATAGGTCGTCGACTCCTCGGCGATCATCACCACCCCGGGCTGGCGTTGGTAGAGATGGGTGTTGACGGTGCGCAGCAGCTCGATCGCCTCGAGGTTCTCGTTGCCACCATGGACATTGGGCTCCCACTCACCGTCGTTGCGGGAGTAGTCCAGGTAGAGCATCGAGGCGACAGCGTCGACGCGCAACGCATCGATGTGGAACTGGTCGACCCACCACAACGCGTTGGAGGTCAGGAAGGACTTCACCTCGGGCCGGCCGAAGTCGAAGATGTAGGAGCCCCAGTCGGGGTGCCACCCTCGACGCGGATCGGGGTGCTCGTACAACGGGGTCCCGTCGAACCGGGCCAGCGCCCAGGCATCGGTCGCGAAGTGGCCGGGCACCCAGTCCATGATCACGCCGATCCCGGCCTGGTGCAGGCGGTCGACCAGGTGGCGGAACTCGTCGGGCTGACCGAGGCGTGACTGCGGGGCGAAGAATCCGGTGACGTGGTAGCCCCACGAGCCGCGGAACGGATGCTCCATCACCGGCAGGAACTCGACATGGGTGAAGCCCTGCTCGACGACGTAGTCGGTGAGCTGGTCGGCCAGCTCGAGGTACGACAGGCCCTGGCGCCAGGACCCGAGGTGGACCTCGTAGATGCTCATCGGTGCCTGGTGGAACTGGGTCTCGCCGCGGTACCACAACCACTGGTCGTCGTTCCACGCGTAGTTCGAGTCGTACACGATGCTCGCGGTGTGGGGTGCCGACTCGCAGAACCGCGCCATCGGGTCGGCCTTGAGCTGCCACCCACCGTCGGGGCCCTGGACCTCGAACTTGTAGAGCGCTCCGCTGCCGACGCCTTCGCAGAAGGTCGCCCACACCCCGGTGCCGTCGATCCGCTCCAACCAGGTCTGCTCACCGTGCCAGCCGTTGAAGTCGCCGACCAGGCGTACCGCCTGCGCATTCGGGGCCCACACCGAGAACCGGGTGCCCCACACCTGCTGGCCGTCACGGTCGACCGGCAGCACCACTGCGCCGAGGCGTCGCCAACACTCGGTGTCATGTCCTTCGGCAAAACCGGTCAGGTCGACCGCGGCCAGGTCTGGAACGCTCATGGTGCCTCCTGGGTCAATCGCACCACATCTTCGAGGGGGATGGCGAGCCAAT
>DVLP01000068.1 GCA_018715445.1 Candidatus Avipropionibacterium avicola
TGCGGACCCTGGGTGGGGCCACCCCGGCCGAGATCGCCGACATCTTCCGCGAGTGGAACACCGGCGTGCTCGACTCCTTCCTGATCGAGATCACCGCCACCGTGCTCGACAAGGTCGACGCCCGCAGCGGCAAGGCCCTGGTCGACGTCATCCTCGACGCCGCCGCCCAGAAGGGCACCGGCACCTGGACCGTCCAGTCCGCGCTGGCGCTCGGCGTGCCGACCGGCGCGATCGCCGAGGCCGTCTTCGCCCGGGCCGTGTCGAGCCAGCCCGAGCAGCGGGCGGCCGTCCGGGAACGCTTCGGTGACGTCGCGGCCACCCCGGTCAGCAACCGCGACGAGCTGGTGAAGGCCGTCGAGCAGGCGCTGTACGCCTCGAAGATCGTGGCCTACGCCCAGGGCTTCGACCTGATCCGTACGGCCAGCAACGAGTTCGACTGGGGGGTCAAGCCCGGCGACCTGGCCACCATCTGGCGCGGTGGCTGCATCATCCGGGCCGCCTTCCTGGACCGCATCAAGCAGGCCTACGAGGCCAAGCCCGACCTGGCGAACCTGCTGGTTGCCCCGGACTTCGCCTCCGACGTGGAGACCGCCGAGGCCTCCTGGCGCTCCGTGGTCGGCCAGGCGGTCGCCCAGGGCGTCCCGGTGCCGGCCTTCAGTGCCTCGCTGGCCTACTTCGACTCGCTGCGCCGCGACCGGCTGCCGGCCGCCCTGGTCCAGGGCCAGCGCGATCTCTTCGGCGCCCACACCTACAAGCGGATCGACGCCGACGGCTCGTTCCACATCGAGTGGTCGGGCAACGGCGACGAGGTCTCGGCCGACTGAGGCCTCGACGCAGGAGCCCCGGGCGATCCCTTCGGATCGCCCGGGGCTCTTTGTTGTACTGGGCTCTTGTCGTGCGGGCTCTTGTCGTACGGGGATCTTCGCTCTGGTGAGGTCTCAGGCGCTGAGGTCGATGTCGAGGTCGTAGCCCTCGCGGTCATCCACCTGGGCCGTGGTCGGCAGGATCACACAGGAGCGCAGGCGCCGTGCTGCGAGGTCGACGGTGACGATCCGGAACCGACCCTCCCCGTTGCGCTCGGCACCCTGCCAGTTCTGGAAGGACTGCAGGACGGGTTGGCCGACATCGGTGCGATCGACCCGGTGGGCGACGTGGTCCCAGACGTGGTGCCCGGAGAACACGGCCAGCACGTTGCCGTGGTGGCGCAGGAGTTTCTGCCAGACCTGTTCGCCGTCGTTGCCGTCCTGAGTGCCGACGTAGTCGTGTGGATGGTGGGCGCAGCCGGGTCGGGTGCGCTCCCCGTCGATGAAGAGATGGGCGTGGGTGTTGACGACCACCTGGTGCTCCGGGTGGCGGGAGAGCAGGTCCGCGGCCCAGGCCAGCACCTCGTCACGCGGAGCGAACTCCAGTGACAGGAAACCGAGGGTTCCTTGTGGGGTTGAGATCGTGGCCCAACTGTTCTCGATGCCGCCCGGCTCGAAGGTGACGGCGTCGTCCGCGACCAGCGCAGCGAACTGGCTGCGGAACAGGTTGAGTCGACGCGAGGAGGCGAGCTGGTCGTCGTAGTCGTGGTTGCCTGAGCTGATCAGCATCGGCAGACCCGCGGCGGCGATCGGCCCCAGTCCGGCCGCAGCGCGGTCGTACTCCTCGGGGTCGTCGTCGCCGCGGTCCACCACGTCACCGACATGGAGCACCATCTGCACGTTCCACGGCTCTCGGGCCGCCACGACCTGTTCGGCCAGGGGGCCGTACAGCTCGGGGTGGTGGTTGCTCAGTCCCTGGGTGTCGGGGATGACGATGAACGACACTTCGTGTGCGGCAGCAGGCATGACGTCGATCATGTCATGGCGTGCGGCGTGGACACCCGCTCAGCCCCGACGGCGTCGGGTCAGGTGGCGGGTCGTCTCGTTCAGACGCCATCGTCGATGGGCGCGTTGTGTCTTGCGACGTTCGGATTCCTGCGGATACCAGTGCAGGGGGAGATGGGTGTGCATGGTTGTGCTCCTGGGCGTGACCGTCCGTACGAAGGCATGCTTCGCACAGGTCGGCAGGTGGGGATGACGGCAGTGCCCCGGGATGATGATGGGGGACCACAGGGGTGCGGCTCTCAGCCGCAGGACGGGACCGTGTCGGTCACCGTGGGGGCGGGACGCCGTACGGCGCCCCGGTCATCGCTCTCTCAGGAGGCGATGACCGGAAGAGCGCCGTACGGGTCGGTGATTGTGTTCACCACGTTCAGCCACCTCCTTCCGGTCGGGCGATCTCTCATCGCCGTTCACGAAGTACGGTAATCGCCCGCGATGCCAGGGAGCAAAGGGTTTTTCTGAGAATGGTTCTTTCTCAGCAGGGGGCAGGGACGTGTCGGCGACGCTGGCGCACAGCCCTCGAGGAAACCTTGCGGGTCAGTCTCAGCCGCGACGACGTCGCGCGGTGACGGCGAGCTGTTCGTGCAACCAGCGACGGTGGGCGCGCTGGCTCTTGGACTGCTCGGACTCGAAGCGCTGCCAGGCGGCGAGCAGGGGTGCCATGTGCATGGAGTACTCCTTGGGTACGGGTACGACGTTGGGTGGATGAGGGCATACGGGATCGCCGTACGTCCTCGGTGGTTGGTTCGCAGCACTGCGGCAGCCGGCCCCAGGGTGTGGGATCGGCTGCGACGGGATGGTCGGCGCCCGGTGTGTGCGGGGAACAAGATCGGCGAGTGCCGGGTTCGACCCGCACAGGTCGACGAACCGAGGTCATCTTACATCGTGAGATGACCTCGGGGCAAGTCGGCTCAGAGCTTCGTGAGGCTCTCGGCGACCGCGGTGACGCGGTCGTGGGCGTCGGTGTCCGGGGGAGCGA
>DVLP01000069.1 GCA_018715445.1 Candidatus Avipropionibacterium avicola
CAGGGATGGCAGTGACCCGGATCCGTACCGGGTGACCCGGATCCGTACAGGCGGATCCGTACAGGCGGTCAGGACCCGTGGAAGCGGTTCTGGGCGGCGGCGAGGCCCTCGACCACGAGGGCCTCGACCGCATCCGCCGCGCGGTCGACGGTCAGGGCGAGCTCGGTCCGCTCTGACTTCGCGAAGTTCGACAGTACGTAGTCGGCCGGATCCTGACGGCCCGGGGGACGCGAGATGCCGACCCGGACCCGATGGAAGTCCCCGGTGCCCAGATGGGCACGGATCGACTTCAGGCCGTTGTGCCCGTTGTCGCTGCCGCCGAGCTTGAGCCGGATTGCGCCCAGGTCGATGTCGAGCTCGTCGTGGACGGCGACGACATGGTGCGGGATCACCTGATGGAAGTGGGCCAGTTTGCCGACCGGGATCCCGGACTCGTTCATGTAGGTACGGGATCGGGCCAGCACGAGCTTGGTGGCACCCGGGGCGACGACACCGATCCCGGCGGTCCCGATCCGGGTCTCGACGACCTCGGCCCGCATCCCTCGCGCAGAGGTGAAGCCCTCACCGGCCCGTCGGGCGAGCTCGGTCACGACCATCGCCCCCACGTTGTGGCGATGTGCGGCATAACCGGGGCCAGGATTACCGAGCCCGATCACCAACCATGTCACGATTCTGCGCTCCCGGCAGTGCACGATGCCGGCCGCCCCGAGGGACGGCCGGCATCAGCGGATGGCTGTCAGATCACTCGTCGGAGGACGACTCCTCCTCGGAGCCCTCCTCGCCCTCGGCGTCTTCGCCCTCGCCCTCAGCGGCCTCGTCGTCCTCGTCCTCCTCGAGCTCGATGACCGGGGCAGCGGACACGTTGACGACCAAGGTCTCCGGGTCCATCGCCAGCGTGGTGCCCTCGGGCAGCACCAGATCGGAGGCGAGCACCTGGTGGCCGACATCGGCGCCCTCGACCGAGACCTCGAAGGAGGTGGGGATGTTGGTGGCCTCGGCCTCGACGCTGACCGTCTGGGCCTCCAGGCTGACCAGGGTCTCCGGCTCGGCCTCGCCGACGACCTCGACGGCCACGTCAACGGTGACCTTCTCGCCGCGGCGCACGATGATCAGGTCGACGTGCTCGATCGCGTTGCTCAGCGGGTCACGCTGGATCTGACGCGGCAGGGCCAGCTTCTCCTCGCCCTCCAGGTCGATGGTCAGCAGCGCGTTGGCCACACGCAGGGCCAGCGCCGTCTGGTGACCGGGCAGGCTCAGGTGCACGGTCTCCTGACCGTGGCCGTAGAGCACGGCGGGCACGCGACCGGCACGACGGGTGCGACGGGCTGCGCCCTTGCCGAACTCGGTGCGCAGCTCGGCGGACAGATTGGTGTCGGACGACGACGACATGGGTTTTCTCCTTGCCCAACTGGGACGTGTGTCATGTTGCGACTGGCGGGAACGACACGGCGGTGGCCACCGCAATCGGTGTGTCTGAGCCCACGCCAGTCGATCACGGGCCCGTCGGGACCCCTCGCCTGAGGCAACCGCAGGACGATACCACGAGCACTCGGGGCGACCCCAAATCCGGCCACTGCCCCTCGACGAGCTCGGGGGGCGTGAGGATCGGGCGCTGCCCCTCGACGGACTCGGGGGGCGTGGGTCAGGGGGCGCCGTTGAAGAGCGAGGTGACTGAGCCGTCGGAGAAGACGGCCGAGATCGCCCGGGAGACCAGGGGCGCGATCGACAGCACGGTGAGGCCCTCGAAGCGGCGCTCCTCGGGGATCGGCAGGGTGTTGGTGACGATGACCTCCTCGAAGGCCGAGTCACGCAACCGCTCGACGGCAGGGCCCGACAGCACCGCGTGGGTGGTGGCGGCGATGACCTTCTTGGCGCCACGGGCGACCAGCGCGTCGGCGGCCTGGCAGATGGTGCCGGCGGTGTCGATCATGTCGTCGACCAGCAGGCAGACCCGGCCCTCGACCTCACCAACGACCTCGTGGACCGCGACGGTGTTGGCGACATTGGGGTCGCGGCGCTTGTGGATGATGGCCAGCGGTGCACCGAGCCGGTCGGTCCACATGTCGGCCAGGCGGACGCGGCCGGCGTCCGGCGAGACGATCGTCATCTCCGAGGCGTCGTACTTGTCCTCGACGTAGTCGGCCAGGGCGGGCAGCGACCACAGGTGGTCGACCGGTCCGTCGAAGAAGCCCTGGATCTGGGCGGCGTGGAGGTCGACCGACATCAGGCGGTCGGCGCCGGCCACCTTGTACATGTCGGCGATCAGCCGCGCCGAGATCGGCTCGCGACCGGCGTGCTTCTTGTCCTGACGGGCATAGGGATAGAACGGCGAGACCACCGTGATCCGCTTGGCCGAGGCGCGCTTCAGGGCGTCGACCATGATGAGCTGCTCCATCAGCCACTCGTTGACCGGTGCGGCGTGGGACTGCATGACGAAGGCATCGCAGCCACGCACCGACTCCTCGAAGCGCACATAGATCTCGGAGTTCGCGTACGACAACGACCGCGTCGGGACCAGTTCGACGCCCAGCAGGTCAGCCACTTCCTGGGCCAGCTCTGGGTGGGCTCGACCCGTGAACAGCATCAGGTGCTTCTCATTGGGCTGCTTGACCCCGGTCACTCGTGCTCCTTCGATTCGGCAGCGGCGGCCGCAGCCTCCGCCGTACGGGTGCCGGAACGCTTCCGGGCCACCCATCCTGGGATGTTGCGCTGTGACCCACGGGCCACGGCGAGTTCCCCGGGTTCGACGTCCCGGGTGATCGTGGAGCCGGCGCCGACATAGCAGCCGTCGCCGATGGTGCGCGGCGCAACGATCGTGGAATCGCTGCCCACGAAGGAATCCCGACCGACCGTCGTGGTCGACTTCGAGACACCGTCGTAGTTGGCGAAGATCACGCCGGCGCCGATGTTGGCCCCCTCGCCGACGATGCCGTCGCCGAGGTAGCTCAGGTGGGGGGCCTTCGCCCCGGCCCCGAGCTTGGTGTTCTTGGTCTCGACGAAGGTGCCGATCTTCGACGCCGTACCGAGCTCGGTACCGGGTCGCAGTCGCGCGTACGGACCGACCTCGACCCGATCGCCGATGACGGCCAGCTCGGCGTGGGTGCGCGTCACGTGGGCATCGCGGCCGACCTCGCAGTCGATCAGGGTCGTCTCCGGCCCGATCACCGCACCGGAGGCGACGGTGGTGGCCCCCTCCAGGAAGGTGCCCGGCTGGATCGTGACGTCCTCGGCCAGCTCGACCTCGTCGTGGATCCAGGTCGTCGAAGGGTCGAGGATGGTGACCCCGGCGAGCATGTGGCGGTGCAGGATCCGCCGGTTCATCTCGGCGTGCATCCCGGCCAGCTGGACCCGGTCGTTGACCCCTTCGGTCTGCCAGGTGTCGTCGGTGAGCCAGGCCGAGACCCGTCGACCGTCGCCGTGGGCCAGACCGATCACATCGGTCAGGAGGTACTCCCCTGCCGGGTTGTCGTCGGTGATCCTGGCCAGTCCGTCGCGCAGCACCCGGGCGTCGAAGACGTAGATGCTGGAGTTGATCTCGTCGACCGCCAGCTCCTCGGGAGTGCCGGACTTCTGCTCCACGATCCGGTCCACGTCACCGTTCGCGCCGCGGATGATCCGGCCGTACCCGGTCGGGTCGGGGACCCGCGCCGTCAGGATGGTGATCGCTGACTGCTGGGCCCGGTGGCTGGTGACCATCGCCGTCAGGGTCTCGCCCTGCAGCATCGGGACGTCACCGCCGAGCACGACGACCTCGCCGTCGATGTCGCCCAGGGCAGCCATCGCACAGCGCATCGCGTGGCCGGTGCCGTACGCGTCATCGGTCTGCGGGACGGTGGTCACCTCGGGGGCCACTTCGGCCAGGTGTGGCTCGACCTGCTCGCGCAGCATCCCGACCACGGCCACCAGGCGCTGCGGTCGTACGGATTCGCCCGATCGGATGGCGTGGCTGACCAGCGAACGGCCGGCCACGGTGTGGAGCAGCTTGGATGTCGCCGACTTCATCCGAGTCCCCGCACCAGCGGCGAGGACCACGACGGCGGCGACGCCGGGTGGGTTCGGATCATCCTGCGGCGTTGAGCCATCCGGTGAGGGTTCGGTCACCGTGTCCTCCCTGGTCTGGGATCGGTACGCAGGAGCTCACGAAGAGCCCACGCGGACGGTACCACCGACCCGGGGGTCAACGGGAGTTGGCACCGTACGGCCTGCCGGCTCCGAACCCGATGGGCCAACCGGCCACCGATTGCGTAGGCTGTGCCCGAGTGAGGGTCGGCCCCTCACGATCCCCGGTTGGTCTGCCGGCAGGGCCCGCCTGACTTTGAATCAGGACTAGCGACGTAGGTTCGACTCCTACCCGGGGAGCTCGCGGCTGGAAACGAGGAGCGTCCGTGCGCCTGCACATCATCCGACATGGCGACCCCGACTACGCCAACGACACCATCACCGAGCTGGGCCACCGTGAGGCGGCGGCCTGCGCCGAGCGGATGGCCGGTCTGGGCATCACCCATCTCTACTCCTCGCCGATGGGGCGGGCGCAGGCGACGGCCCGCTACACCGCCGAGCGGATCGGGATGGAGCCGACCATCCTGGACTGGACCGCCGAGCTCCACCTGCCCCGCATCACCGATCTCGACGGCGAGCCGACCGCGCCGTGGAACATCGCGGGGGAAATCGTCCGCCAGACCGGGACCGCCCCGACCGACGAGGCGTGGCACGAGCTGACGGAGTTCGAGGGCATCGACCTGCAGGGCCGACAGGCCGAGCTGACCGCAGGCTCGGACGAGTTCCTGGCCGGGCTGGGATATCGGCGCAACGGTGGGGTGTACGAGATCGACGGGCCTGACGAGATGGTCGTCGCCGTGTTCTGCCATGCCGGGTTCGGGGTGTCCTGGCTGGCGCACCTGCTCGGGTTGCCCGTCACCCTGGCGTGGGCCGGGTTCTACTGGGCACCGACCTCGGTGACCTCGATCCTGATGGAGCGCCGCAGTCCGCACCGGGCCGTGCCGCGCGCCCTCGCCGTGGCCGACACCTCCCACATCCTGGCCGCAGGGCTGCCGCAGAACACCCGTGGTCTGCCGGCCAACACCGCCTGAGCCCCTACCTGGCCGGCGTACGGCCTGAGCCACCCTGTGCGCAATGGTCACGGGGAGGGCCCGAGTCGCTGCTCAGACCCCTCCGCGTGACCACTGCGCGTGACGACGGCGTCAGAGATCAGCACAGGGAGCTGTGCTGCAGAGCCTCGCCGGGGCGGACCGGTTCGGGCGGGGTGACCACTGCGGTGGCGAGGCGTCCGCGGATGCCGGCGGCCAGCACCAACCCGGTCGGAACCAGGGCCAGGCTGAACCCGGAGAACGGTCCGATCAGGCCGATGCAGAGCACGACCCAGGCCACCAGCACGATCCCGACCGACACGGGCGGGGTGTGGCCGCGGCGGGCCATCGAGGCCAGCAGGATCGCCACGGCGATCAGGGCCGGCTCGAAGCCGCCGGGCTGGGCCCAGAAGGCGGCCAAGGCGTCGGCTCCGGCGGTGCCGTCCCGGAGCGCTCCGGCGGCCCAGTCGGACCAGTGGGAGGTCCCCATGACGACGGCATGCAACACGGCGATGGCTCCCGTGGTGATGGCGCCGGCCATGGTCAGCCGCGTCCCGGGAGGGCGGGAGTCTGCCTGCTGGGGCCGGCGGACCTGTGGGGAATCGGATGTGCGGGGCTGGGTGATGTCCATGTCCCCCATCGTCAAACGGCATGACCCCGGGGCGACTC
>DVLP01000070.1 GCA_018715445.1 Candidatus Avipropionibacterium avicola
GCGAGCATGAGCTGACCCTGGTCTTCGTCAGCCACGACCTCACCGTGGTGCGCCACCTCTGTGACCGGATCGCGGTCATGCAGTCCGGCCGGATCGTCGAGCAGGGCGGTACCGCCGAGGTGTACGCCGCGCCCCAACAGCCCTACACCCAGTCCCTGCTCGACGCGGTGCCCCGGTTGCCCGAGCCGGGCCAGGACCGCGGCACTGGACCGGGCCAGACCGGGCGACCGGCATGAGTACCGTGCCGCGATTCGCCCTGGTCCCGGCGTCGTACGTCTATCTGCAGCAGGGCGCGCAGGTCCTGCTGCAGTGCCGTGCGAACACCGGATACATGGACGGGCACTGGGTTGCCGGTGCTGCGGGTCATGTCGAGCCGGGGGAGACCGCTGCCGCGGCTGCCGTACGAGAGGCTCGTGAGGAACTCGGCGTGGAGATCGACGAGTCGTAGCTTCGCCTGCTGACCGTGATGCACCGCACCGACGGCTCCGCCGATGCCGTGGAGCAGCGTGTCGACTGGTTCTGGAGCGCAGCGACGTGGTCGGGCGATCCGCAGGTGATGGAGTCGGCCAAGTGTGCCGGCATCGCGTGGTACGACCTGGCCTCACTACCCGATCCGGTGTCGCCGTACGAGCGGATCGTGCTCGACGCCTGGCGGGACGGTTCCCTGCCCGCGACCCTGTCGTACGGCTTCGACACCTGAGCGTGCTCGAGCCGCGCCGTCTTGCCCCGTGACCATGCTGGCCCGCGACCGGAACCGGTACTTAAACTCGGATCCGTGAAGGCACTGCTGTTGGAGAACATCCATCCCGGAGCTGAGCAGCTGCTCAGCGAGCGGGGCATCGAGGTCGAGACCCGCAAGGGGGCCCTGGACCCGTCCGAGTTGGCGGAGGCGCTGCAGGGCGTCCAGCTGCTCGGGATCCGTTCCAAGACCCACGTCACCGCCGAGGTGCTCGAACAGGCGGACGAGCTGATCGCGATCGGCGCCTTCTGCATCGGCACCAACCAGATCGACCTGGACGCGGCGGCCGCCCGAGGCACCGCGGTCTTCAACGCCCCGTTCTCCAACACTCGCAGCGTGGTCGAGCTGGCGATCGCCGAGATCATCTCGATGGCACGTCGGCTCACCGAGAAGAACGCCAACATGCACGCCGGTGTCTGGGACAAGTCGGCCACCGGCTCCCACGAGGTGCGCGGACGCACCCTCGGCATCGTCGGGTACGGCAACATCGGCAGCCAGCTGTCGGTGATCGCCGAGGCCATGGGCATGCGGGTGCTCTTCTACGACATCAACGACAAGCTCGCTCTGGGCAATGCCCGCAAGTGCGAGAGCCTCGACGAGTTGCTCGCCGAGGCCGAAACCGTGTCCCTGCACGTGGACGGGCGCTCGGGCAATGCCGGCATGTTCGGTGCCGAGCAGTTCGCCAAGATGCGCCCCCGCAGCCTGTTCCTCAACCTCTGCCGCGGGTTCGTGGTCGACCACGAGGCCCTGCGCGAGCACCTGGAGTCCGGCCACATCGCCGGTGCCGCGGTCGACGTCTTCCCCGAGGAGCCCAAGGCCTCCGGCGAACCCTTCGTCTCCACCCTGCAGGGCCTGCCGAACGTGATCCTCACCCCGCACGTCGGCGGCTCCACCCAGGAGGCCCAGGTCGACATCGGCCAGTACGTGGCCACGAAGCTGCGCGACTACCTCGCCCACGGCGCCACCTCCATGTCGGTGAGCCTGCCGCAGGTCGGCATCGAGGACGTCACCGACGGCCCGCGCCTGCTCTACGTGCACAAGAACGTGCCGGGGGTGATGGGCCATGTCAACGGCGTACTGGCCGAGGCCGGGGTCAACATCGAGCGGCAGATGCTGTCGACCCGTGGCGAGCTCGGCTACGTGGTGACCGATGTGGCCGGCTCGATCTCCGACGAGGCGGTCAGCAAGCTGAGGGAACTGCCCGAGACGGTACGGCTGCGGGTCGTCGACTGAGCGCGCCGACCGACCCCCGTACCACTGCGGACGGGGCTCGGCCCGATAACCTGTGCCCATGGCGATTGACTCCGGTTACACCGATGATCTGCGGCTGGCCCACCTGTTGGCCGACGACGCCGACTCGGTGACGATGGCCCGGTTCCGGGCCGAGGACCTCAAGGTCGACAGCAAGCCCGACATGACGCCGGTGACCGATGCGGACACCGCCACCGAGGAGGCCATCCGGCGCACCCTCAAGCGGGCCCGGCCACGTGATGCGGTCCACGGCGAGGAGATGGAGGACACCGGTTGGGGTCCGCGCCGGTGGGTGATCGACCCGATCGACGGCACCAAGAACTATGTCCGTGGCGTGCCGGTCTGGGCCTCGCTGATCTGCCTGATGGTCGAGGACGAGCCGGTCGTCGGCGTCGTCAGCGCCCCCGCCCTGGGACGGCGCTGGTGGGCCGCCAAGGGTGATGGTGCCCATGCCGGCAAGTCGCTGATGAGCCCCAAGCCGATCCACGTCTCCGGGGTCACCGAGCTCAGCGACGCCTCGCTGTCGTACTCGGAGATCGCGGAGTGGGTCGATGCCGGTCAGGGCCAGGAGTTCGTCGACCTGATGCGGCAGTGCTGGCGCAGCCGTGCCTACGGCGACTTCTGGTCGTACATGTTGGTCGCCGAGGGAGCGGTCGACATCGCGGCCGAACCCGAGCTCGCCCTGCACGACATGGCGGCTTGCTCAGTGATCGTCTCCGAGGCCGGCGGCAGGTTCACCGACATCGACGGCAACGACGGCCCGCACGGGGAGGGCGCCTACGTCACCAACGGGCTGCTCCACGACGCGGTGCTGGCCCAACTGCGGCCCTGAGACCTCAGCCGCGGAGCTTGCGCACCACGCTGGTCGTCATCAACGCCCACACGCCGGCGAAGGCGGCCAACGCCAGCCCCCAACCGGGGAAGGTGGGATCGACGTCAGGGGAGTGGAACTCCCCGCGGGAGTTGAGGCGCAGGGGCAGTCCGGTGCACACCAGCAGCGCCAACAGGCTGCTGGCCACCGAGACCGCCCCGGCGATCGCGGCGACGATCGTGCCGGGGGTTCGCTCGTCCTTGGACACGGTCTCGACCATCGCGGCGATCGTCACCAGGGCCGCGAGCAGTACCGTCACCAAGCAGACGATCAGGACTGTGGCGCTGGCAGGACGCTCGTCCATCCCCATCAGGCCGAGGAGCAGCCCGCCGACGGACGTGCTGCGGGGTGGATCGGCGGAGATCGTGATGATCGGGACCATCAGACTGCCCAGTGACAGACCGAGCTGGAGGAGCACGAGGGCCCGGACGACGATCTTCTCCAGCTCATCGATCCGCCACGACTGCCTGCTGTCCATGGCGGCAGACTACGTCGGCGGCGGTGTCAGAACGTGTCAGTGCTGAGGCCGCCGATGACCCGACGGACCGAATCGACCCGCTCCGGGCTGACCGAGCCCTCGGCGACGGCCTTGTCCAGGCCGCAGCCGGGGCTGCCTGTCGTGTGTGGGCAGGCCCGGGGACAGTCCTCGAGCGCCTCGGACAGATCGGCAAAGGCCGCGACGATGGTGTCGGCACTGACGTGCGACAGGCCGAAGGACCGTACGCCGGGGGTGTCGATCACCCAACCGCCCGGGTCGGGCAGTGGCAGGGCGATGGCCGAGGTCGAGGTGTGCCGACCGCGACCGGTGACCTCGTTGACGTGGCCGATCTCGCGGTGCGCCTCGGGGATCAGCGCGTTGACCAGGGTCGACTTGCCGACCCCGGAGTGCCCGACGAAGACACTCCACTGGTCGGCCAGGCGTTCCCGCAGGGCGGTCAGGTCCGAGCCGGGCTCGACCACCTCGATCGCCATCCCCAACGGCTGGTAGCTGGCCACCAGGTCGTCGGGGGAGGCCAGATCAGCCTTGGTGAGGCACAGCAACGGCTCCAGTCCGGCGTCATAGCCGGCGACCAGGATGCGGTCGATCATGCCGGTGCGAGGCGGTGGGTCCGCCAGCGCGGTCACGATCACCAGTTGGGTGGCGTTGGCCACGATCGGGCGCTCGTACGGATCGTCGTCGTCGGCGGTCCGCCGCAGCACCGAGGTCCGTTCGACGGCCTCCACGATCCGCGCCAGGGTGCCCTCGTCGCCGGAGGTGTCGCCGACGACCCGGACCCGGTCGCCCACGATCACGGCCTTGCGGCCGAGTTGGCGGGCCTTGACGCAGCTGACCGCACGTCGGTCGACCAGACAGGCATAACGACCACGGGTGACGCTGACGACCACACCGATCTCGGCGTCGGAGTAGTCGGGGCGACGCTTGGTGCGGGGCCGACTGCGACGACCCGGCCGGTCGAAACCCTCCTGGTCGTCGACGCCGATCTCGCGGGCCAACGCTCAGCTCCCGGCGCTGTCGTCGGAGTTGGCGTCGACCGCAGCGACCGTGGCATCGATCATCTGCTGCCACAGGGCAGGGAACTCCGGCATCGTCTTGGAGGTGCAGTCGATGTCGTCGACGACCACGTCGTGCACGACCAGCCCGAGCACGGCGCCGGCCTGGGCCATCCGGTGGTCGGCATAGGAGGCGAAGCCGGCCCCGTGCAACATCGACGGATGGATCGTCAACCCGTCATGGGTCTGCGACGTGCGGGAGCCGAGCCCGGTGAGCTCCTTCTCCAGCGCAGCGAGCCGATCGGTCTCGTGACCGCGGATGTGGGCGACCCCGTGGATGTGACTGGTGTGCCCGGCCAGTGCGGCGACCGCGGCGACCACCGGGGTCAGCTCGGAGGCGTCGGCCAGGTCGACCTCGATCCCGTCGAGGTCCTTGCCGCCGGTGACGGTGAAGCCGTCCTCGTCGAGCGCGGTCTCACAACCGAACTGGGCGAAGATGTGGCGCAACTGGTCACCGGGCTGGATGGTGCGCATCGGCCAGTGCGGGATCGTCACCGTCCCGCGGGTGATCGCCGCAGCGGCCAGGAAGGGCGCAGCGTTCGACAGGTCCGGCTCGACCACGACGTCGCGGGCCGCGATCGGGCCCGGGTGGACGACCCAGCCGTCGTCGGTCTCGTCGATCCGTACGCCACGATCACGCAACATCTCCACGGTCATGGCGATGTGGGGCCGTGAGGGGACCGTGTCGCCGCTGTGGCGCAGGTCGAGTCCGTCGGGGAGTCGTGCGCCGACCAACAACAGCGCCGAGAGGAACTGGCTGGACGACGACGAGTCGATCACGACCGGTTCGTCGCTGGCGCGAACCGGACCGGTGACCGTACAGGGCAGTTGTTCGCCGAGTACGGCGACGCCCAGTTGGCGCAGGCCGTCCAGCAACGGGCCCATCGGGCGGGCCGAGGCCTGCTCGTCGCCGACGAACTGGACCGGAGCCTCCGCCAGTGCAGCCAGGGCAGGGACGAAGCGCATCACCGTGCCGGCCAGGCCGCAGTACACCGTCACGTCACCGGTGAAGCGGCTCGGCGGTGTGACCTGCCAGTCGGCGCCGGTGATCTCGATCGTCACGCCCAAGGCGCGCAGCGCCTCGATCATCAGCTCGGTGTCGCGGGCGATCAGGCCGCCACGGATCCGCGAGGGGCCGTCGGCCAGGGCAGCCAGCACGAGGGCTCGGTTGGTCTCCGACTTGGAGCCGGGCACCTCGACCGTGGCCCGGATCGGGTAGGGGGCCTGCGGGGCCGGCCACACGGTCGTCACGTCACTTCAGTCCGAGGTGCAGGTCCTTGGCGCGCAACTCGCCCTCACGCTGGGCGGCACGGGCGAGCGCCTTGGCGTCCTTCTTGGCTCGCTTGGCGCCACGCTGGACCGACTTGCGGCCACGCTCGGTGCCTGCCTGGGCACGCCACGCCAGGCTCGGCTTGCCCTCGGTGTCCTGGGCGGCCAGCAGGGCCGCTCCGGCCAGGGCGAGGTTCTTGGCGAACTGCTCGCGCTTGGCCGACTTGTGTTCGGGATCCTTCTCGGACCAGAACGCGTAGTGCGCCACGGTCTGGGGGACCAGCGATCCGGCCAGCACGAGGGCGCCGGCGCGGCGGGCCTTGCCGGTGGCCAGAGCGATCCCACCCACAACCTGGGCGATGCCCTGGATGCGGACCAGGGTCACCGTGTCGGTCGGGATGTAGCGCGCGATCTGTTCGGGGGCCGCGTTCTGGACCAGGGGCACGATCGCATCGGCCAGTGGCTGGGTCGCGGGGACCAGGTCGTGGGGCTCCTTGACCGTCTTCACTCCATTGAGGACGAAGAAGCTGGCCAACATCGTGCGGGCCGCAGTGCGCAGCAAGGACATGTGTGTTCCCTCTCTTCCAGCCGACGTGGGGTGCGTCGGGACCAACGCTACCCGAGGCACCCCTCATCCGTCTGCGTGGGGGAGGAGTACGGCAGGGGCCGACTCCAGAAGATGTCCTCGGTGGTCTTGTAATAGTACACCGGAATGATTCGAGTAAGCTCATGGAAGGCAGTGCAGCAACCGTGGAGCCAGCAGAGGCGCTGGCCGGTTTCGAAGCTGCCCTGGATCGGCTGATCGCGTCGGCCACCGATCCACTGACCGGTCTGATCTCCCTCGACCACGAGGCCCAGACCCGGTTCCTGCGCCTGTTCGAACGTGGTCGCAATCGGATGGCCGTCATCGACCATGCCGTCGTCACCGCGAGTGAAGCCACGGGGCTGGCCGATCATCACTGCATGCGTTCCACGGCGGTGATGCTGCAGTCGTTGTTGAACCTGAGCGGCCACGAAGCCCATGCCCGGGTCCGCGCCGCGGAGCAGTTGGTGGCGCTGGTGTCGGCAACAGGGGAGCAGCTGGGGGCGCAGCGACCCGTGCTGGCCGCGGCGGTGGCGGGCGGCCATGCCACCCCGGCACAGACCGACCAGGTGCTGCGGGGTCTGGCGCGGTTGGACAAGCTGGCCGACCTGACTGAAGCACAGCGCTCGACCGCCGACCGGGTGTTGGCCGAGCATGCCCGGATCCTGCCGCCACGCGAGCTCGGGAGACTGGTGGACCGGATCCGGGACCACATCGATCCTGACGGTGCCCTGGTCGAGCAGGACTACCTGGAGGCGACCCGTCGATTGGAGTGGCAGGTCTGCCGGGACGGGTCCCTGCGGGTCGAGGGCCGACTCACCCCTGAGGCCGGCCAGAAGCTCCGTGCCGTGCTGGAACCCCTGTCCCGACTCCAGGACACCCCCGACGTGGCGGACACCCGGTCTCTGGAGCAGCGTCGCCATGATGCCCTCGAGTCGGTGCTCGACCGGACCCTGCGAGCCGGGACCACCCCCAGTGTCGGGGGCATGCCGGCCTGTTCACCCGCGACCAGGGCTGCACCTTCCCCGGCTGCACCACCGAACCCCAGTGGTGCCAACGCCACCACATCATCAGCTGGTTGGACGGCGGGTCGACCGATGTGGACAACCTGACCCTGGTCTGCCACTACCACCACCACAACTTCGAACGGCTCGGGTGGGCCTGCCGCATGATCGACGGGACCCCGTGGTGGATCCCACCCAAGGGCAAGGACACCAACCAGACACCCCTGCAGCACCTCCGATTCCAACGCATGCGGACCTGATTGGCGACGCGTGCGAGCTGTGCTGCCGGCATCACTGTCACCCGACGTGGGCTCACTGCCCTAGGCTCGGAGCATGTGCGGACGGTATGCGACTTCGTACGACCCAGACACCCTCGTCGATGCGTTCGACGTCGATGAGGTCGACGACGACCTGCCCGGCCCCAGTTGGAACGTTGCGCCCACCGACCAGGTGCCGGTGGTGATGGAGCGAGATTCCAAGCAGGCCGACCGGACGGTCCGCAAGCTGCGACCACTGCACTGGGGACTGGTGCCGTCGTGGGCGAAGGACCCCTCGATCGGGGCCCGGATGATCAACGCTCGGGTCGAGACCGTCGCCGAGAAGCCTGCCTTCCGCAAGGCCTTCGCGGTACGGCGGTGCCTGCTGCCGGCCGACGGCTACTACGAGTGGTACGACACGGGGGAGAAGACGCCGAAGGGCAAGGCGATCAAGCAGCCCTACTTCATCCATCCCGGCGGTGACGAGCCGATGGCGATGGCGGGGCTCTACGAGTACTGGCGGTCCCCGAGCCAGCAGTGGTACCTGTCCTGCACCGTGATCACCACCGAGGCGACCGACGCCCTGGGCCGGATCCACGACCGGATGCCGATGACCATTGCCCGCGCCGGTTGGTCGGCCTGGCTGGACCCGGAACGGACCGATCCCGACGATGCGGCCGAGCTGCTCGAGGTGGTCGAACCGGCACGGCTGCTGAGCCACCCCGTCTCGACCGAGGTCGGCTCGGTCCGCAACAACGGCCCTCACCTGGTCGACCCGATCCCGGATCCGTTCGCCTTGCCCGAGGACCGGCCATGACCGTCGTGGGCAGCGCGGTCGGCGACGGTGAACTGGTCGTCTCCGCCGCCGAGGACCCCCATGCCGTACTGCTGCTGGGCCATGGAGCCGGGGGACAGATCGATGCGTTCGACCTGTCCGAGCTGGCTCGGGCGTTGCCCGGGCGGGGGATCACCGTGGCACGGTTCGTCCAGCCGTGGAAGGTCGCCGGGAAACGCATCTCAGCACCGGCCGGTCAACTCGACACCGCCTTCGAGGCGGCCATGCACACTGTCAGAGCTCGGTGGCCGGGTCTGCCCCTGTTCACCGGCGGGCGAAGCCAAGGATCCCGGGTCGCCTGTCGGACCAGTGATCGTGGCGAGGTGGCCGGCGTGGTCTGCCTGGCCTTTCCGTTGCATCCGCCGGGGCGACCTGAGCGCAGCCGACTGCCCGAGTTGCAGACACCGGACCAGCCGGTCCTGGTCTGTCAGGGCAGCCGCGACACCTTCGGATCAGCGCAGCTGGTGACCGAGGTGACCCGGGGCCGGGCCAACGTCCGGGTGGTCGAGATCGAGGGGGCCGATCACTCCATGAGGACCCGCAAGCGCGATGGACGTACTCCGGACCAGGTCGGCGAGCAGATCGTCGCCGAGGTGGCCGGGTTCATCGGCTGAGAGCGGGACGACCCTCAGCCCTCACAGGCCCTGCCAGGCCGGCTTGGACTCGTAGGCTTCGCGGTAGTAGTCCGACAGTTGCAGCCGAGACGCCGCCCCCGGATCGAGCAGCACCGAGGCATGCGGGTGGTGCTGCAGGATGGTCGCCGGCCACAGGGCCGAGACGGGACCCTCGGTGAGGTTGTGCACCGCCTCGCTCTTGCCCTTGCCGAGGGCGACCAGGACGACATGACGGGCGTCCATGATCGTGCCCAGCCCCTGGGTCAGGCAGTGCCGCGGCACTGCCTCGATGTCACCACCGAAGAAGCGTGCATTGTCGATGCGCGTCTGGCTGGTCAGGGTCTTGATGCGCGTGCGGGAGGCCAACGACGAGCCGGGCTCGTTGAACGCGATGTGGCCGTCGGTGCCGATGCCGAGGATCTGCAGGTCGACCCCGCCCGCCTCGACGATGCGACGCTCGTAGTCGGCACAGGCCTCGGCCAGGTCGTCGGCCAGGCCGTCCGGACCGTGCACATTGGCCGGATCGATGTCGAGCCGCGAGGTGAAGGCGGTGTCGATCACGTTGCGGTACCGCTCGGGGTGCTCGGCCGGCAGCCCGACGTACTCGTCCAGCATGAAGGCCTTCGCCCGCGCCAGGCTCAACTCGCCGGCATCGTGACGACGGGCCAACTCGTCATAGATCGCCAACGGCGTCGAACCAGTGGCGATGCCGAGGGTCGCATCGGGCTTGCGTTCCACCAGAGCACAGATCGCGTCCGCCACGAGGACCGGGATCTGGCTCGGCTCATTGGGAATGATGACCTCCATGAGGCCCATCCTCGCAGACAGTCGCCCTCCCCGTGGTCCCGGCCTCGGAATGTGATGACCCGCGGGATTCAGCTCCAGAGGTCGTGCAGGGTGCCGGCGAGATCCGGTTGGGCGAACACGTGGCCGGTCTCGGCCAGGACCCGGGACGTGGCGTGGCGGCCGGTGAGCCCGAGCGCCGGATCGGTGCCCATCACCCAGCCGCCCACCTGGGCCATCGGCCGGAAGGTCGGCGGAGCCGGGGGACGGCGCCACTCGCTGCGGATCAACCGCATCATCTCGTCGTTGCGGACCGGCTCCGGGCTGGCCGCGACCACCACGCCGTCGGGGATCGTGATCTCCGGCTCCAGCCCGAGGCAGGCCCGTACGATCGCGAGCCAGTCGGCCAGGCCGATCCAGCTGACCCACTGCCGTCCGTTGCCCATCGGTCCACCGAGGCCGACCCGGGCAAAGGTGGACAGCCGTTCGACGAGCTCGGCATCGCGGGCCAGCACCAGCGAGGTGCGCAGCACGTGGTGGTGGGCCGCAGGAGGATCGGTGAAGGCCGACTCCCAGGCCGAGGCCACCCCGGTCATCTGTGGCAGGGCCTCGGCCCCGTACGGCAGCGGTGTCGACTCGGTGCAGTGCCGCTCACCGGCGTCGCCCCAGATCGCGGTCGTGCTCGCCTGCACCCAGGCGGCCAGGCGTCGGTCCGGGCCGAGGGCCTGAGTCGCGGCGTCGAGCATCGTCCGGGTCGAGTCGACCCGGCTCGCCGTGAACTCGGCGATCCTCCGCCGGGTCGGACGGGCCCCGACACTGGCTCCGGCCAGATTGACCACTGCGGTGACGTCCGGCTCGTCGAACAGGCCGTCGGCCCACGGCCCGACGGTGCGCCCGTCCCACGTTCGCTGGACGAAGGGCAGGTCGTCACGGACGGTACGGGTCAGCACCACCACCTGGTGCCCGCGCGAGACCAGGTCGCCGGCCAGGTGCCGGCCCAACAGGCCGGTCCCACCGGGGATCACCACCCGCAGTCCACCGGCGGCCGGTGACTGGCCGGTGAGTTCGCGCAGCCGGGCACAGCGCACCGCGAAGTCAGCCAGTTCGTCGCCGATCACCGTGCCGTTGGCCCCGGGGACGATGCCCTCGTACGAGATCTGCTGGGTGAGCAGGCAGCGCCCCTCGACGAGCTCGGGGGACGGTTGGGTAGTGAGCTCGGGGGTCGGACGGGTGCCGGGCTCGGGCGTCGGCTCGACGGTGAAGCTGAACCGCCAGCGGCCACCCGGCTGGGGCTGCTCGAAGCTGAGGCGACGGCCCGATTCCAGTTCCACGATCCGGATCGGACCCGCTGCGAGACGGTGCAGACGGGAGCGGACGGCGCCGCTGGGGACCAGGCGACCGGTGGTGCCGACCTCGACCGGTCCGTCGAGCTCGACCTCGGCCCATCCGGGCTGCCAGTCCGGCAAGCGTCGCGGATCGCCGACGACGGCCCAGATCTCTGCGGGGTCGAGGTCGAACTCCTGGCGGGCGGTCCGTGTCCACGTCATGGACGAAACCGTAGCGGTCGGGAATGAACCGCGTCGGAGGGTGGTTCCACCCTTGTGATGTCCATGATCAACGACACGGCACGGCACGGTCCGAACAGACCGGCGCTAGAGTGGTCGGCGATGGCCACCAACATCAGCACCACGGACTCCGACGCCGCCGACCCGGCGGTCGCGGACCCTGCGACCCTCGACGCGCGCTTCGAGGCCGAGGCCCTGCAGTTCCTCGACCAGTTGTACGGCGCCGCCCTGCGGATGACCCGCAACCCCGCCGACGCCGAGGACCTGGTCCAGGAGGCGTATTCCAAGGCGTACGGAGCCTTCCACCAGTTCACTCCCGGCACCAACCTGAAGGCGTGGTTGTACCGGATCCTCACCAACACCTACATCAACAGCTACCGCAAGAAGCAGCGTGAGCCGCAGCTGTCCGATGACGACGAGGTGCAGGACTGGCAGATCGCCCGCGCGGCCTCGCACACCTCCGGTGGACTGCCGTCGGCCGAGAGCGTGGCGCTGGACCAGCTGCCCGACGGTGCGGTGGTCGACGCGCTCCACGAGCTGCCCGAGAGCTTCCGGCTCGCCGTCTACCTGGCCGACGTGGAGGGCTTCTCCTACAAGGAGATCGCCGAGATCATGGACAGCCCGATCGGCACGGTGATGTCGCGTCTGAACCGGGGTCGTTCCCGGCTGCGCCACCTGCTGACCGATCATGCGCGTTCCATCGGGCTGGTACGCGACGATGCGTCCGGCAGTCCTGTGAAGGAGTCCCACTCGTGAGCACCACACCGGCCGGCGACGGCCCCAGCCAGGACGACTGTGAGCAGGCGCTGGAGCAACTCCACCAGTTCCTGGACCACGAGTTGCCCAGCGCCGATTCCGACCACATCCGCGACCACCTGCACCTGTGTGAGCAGTGCCTCGACACCTACGACCTCACCCAGCAGGTGAAGGACCTGGTCCACAAGCACTGTGGCAGCGCCGCACCTGACGACCTGCGGACCAAGGTGCTGCGCACGCTGCGCACCAGCGATTCCTGATCCCCGGCCACTACGCGCACCGTCGGTGCCCGGGCGCTAGTCTGTGACCCGTGCCGAGCCTTGCCGAGGTCGTCGACGACCACACATCGTTGGAGCCAGCCGACCAGTCCCGACTCGAACTGCTCGTACGGCAATGGCACCTGGTGGCCGATCTGGCCTTCTCCGATCTGGTGCTGTGGGTGCCCGACACCGATCCCAATGTCTTCTGGGCGGCCGCACAGGTGCGTCCTGCCACGGGGCCGACCGCGTTGTTCGAGGACGTGGTCGGCGACCCGATCGCCTATGTGCCTGAGCACTTGGTGACCGGGGCCTTCGTCACCGGGGAGATCACCCGGACCTCGGCCAACAAGTTGCACGCCGGCACGCCGGTCGACGTGATCGCGATCCCGATCCCGTACCGCGGTCGGATCATCGGTGTCCTGGAGCGCCACACCAACCAGCTGGGGGTCCGCCGACCCAGCGGCATGGAGCTGCAGTACGTGGCCGCCGCCGACGACCTCGCCACGATGGTCGCCGAGGGCAGCTTCCCGGTCGAGGCCGAGTGGTTGGATCCGAACGGGCCGCACGTCGGTGACGGCATGATCCGCCTCGACCCCGACGGCGACGTGATCTATGCCAGCCCCAACGCCGTCTCGGCCTATCGCCGGCTCGGCTGGTGGCTGGACCTCGAGGACGTGAACCTGTCCACCATCACCTCCCAAATGGCACCCACCAAGGACGAGGAACGCCACGAGGAGCTGTTGGCCGCGCTGTCGGGGCGATATGCCCGTGACTGCGAGGCCGACACCACCTCGGCGCAGGTGTTGCTGCGCTCCATCCCGATGCAGCGGGCAGGGGAGCGCATCGGTGCCCTGGTGCTGTGCAAGGACGTGACCGACCTGCGTCGCCGTGAGCGCGAGCTGGTCACCAAGGACGCCACCATCCGCGAGATGCACCACCGGGTGAAGAACAACCTGCAGACCGTCGCGGCGCTGTTGCGGATGCAGGCCCGCCGGATCGATTCCCCGGAGGCGACGGCGGCGCTCCAGGCGGCGATGGCCCGGGTGTCGTCGATCGCGGTGGTGCACGAGGTGCTGTCCCAGGTCTTCGACAAGACCGTCGACTTCGACGAGGTTGCCGACCAGATCCTGCGGATGTTGGCCACCGTCGCCACCACCGAGTCGGCAGCGACCGTACGGCGGGTGGGTTCGTTCGGTACGGTCTCGGCCGACGTCGCGACCAGCCTGTCCCTGGTGGTCACCGAGCTGTGCCAGAACGCGATCGAGCACGGGCTCAACCGCGGGCCCGGTCAGGTCGACGTGGTGGCCGAGGACCTCGCCGACAGCCCGGACCACGTGCACCGGCTGCGGGTCCGGGTGGTCACCACCGACGGTGCCGAACTGCCTGAGGGCTTCGACCTGAACGCGACCTCGAGCCTCGGGCTGTCGATCGTGCAGACCATGGTGGCCGATCTGCAGGGCGAGTTCCGGTTGGAGAACCTGGCCGAGGGCCACGGGACCTGCGCGGAGGTCGTCGTACCCCGCGGGCTGTGACCGCCCGGACACACACAGGCCCCGGACACACAAAACACCGGGCGCCGTGCTGGCACCCGGTGGCGTGGTGGAGCTGTCAGGCGGTACGGATGCGGGAGCGTGCGGCGCGTCGCTTCAGTGCACGACGCTCGTCCTCGCTCATCCCGCCCCAGACGCCGTGGTCCTGGCCGGCCTCGAGGGCCCACTGCAGGCAGGGCTCCTTCACGGTGCAGCGGTTGCAGACCTTCTTGGCCTCCTCGATCTGCAGCAGGGCAGGGCCCGTGTTGCCGATCGGGAAGAACAGCTCGGGGTCTTCGTCAAGGCAAGCTGCCTTGTGGCGCCAATCCATGCCGGTGTCTCCTTGTGTGAGGGCTGCAGCTAGGGTTGGTGCTGCAGATCATGTCGTCCAGTTGCTGGTCAGCACTGACCTCCTCATGGCCGAATCGCGCCGAGGGGCCGTGATGCGGGCCCCGACTGGTTTACGACCATCCACAAGTCTGCCCGTAATCTGACTGTTGCACAAGGGTCCCGCAACGTTGGCTGGCTCACACAGGTCACCCTTGTTTCATGACCGGCCGGGGCGGCGTGTCGGCCCGGCCGACGGCATGGTTGACTGCCCTCGATGTCGTCTGCAGACCGCCTCCGTACGACCCTGCTGGGTCACCGCCCGACCACCCCCGCGCCGATGCTGGTGCCGGCGGCCCTGCTGTGCCTGGCCGAGGGCCTGTTCGGCATCGGATTCGCCGTGGTGGCGGCCACCGACTTCCATCCGGACCGGGCCGTGGTGACGGTCGGCACGGTGGTGACGATGCTGGTGTACGGCGTCGCGCTCGTGCTGGCGGCCCGAGGCTTGCGCCAGCAGCGGGGATGGGCCCGCTCGGTCGCGGTCTGTGCGCAGCTGCTGCACCTGCCGATCGCCTGGAGCTTCGTCAACGGTGCCGGGATGGGGGCCGAGCTGGCCCCGGTGCTGGCCGGGTTGACCCTCGCGGTGGTGTCGATCGTGGTGCTGGTCTGCGTCTTCTGGCCGTCGTCGACCCGCGCCTTCGCCGATCCGAACGGACCGGCGGGTCAGCACTGAGCCCGTGGCAGGGCCCTCCAGCGGATCCGACCGGCCCCGTCAGTGGACCCGACCAGTCTCGTCAGCGGATCCGGCCGGCCCCGTCGGACGGCGCGGCCGTGAACCACACCGGCGCCCCCCACCCGCGCTCGGCGAAGGCCGCCGCGATCGCTCGGCCGACCCGATCGCCCGTGCCGTGGGGGACCAGGGCGATGATGCAGCCCCCGAAACCACCACCGGTCATCCGGGCGCC
>DVLP01000071.1 GCA_018715445.1 Candidatus Avipropionibacterium avicola
CGCCGAACAGCCAGGGCCCGAGCCCGGCCAGTAGGTAGCCGAATCCCTGCGCCATGGCCGACATCGTCCCGGTCAGCTGCACCGGGAAGGCGGTCGAGATCTTGGTCAGGGCGAAGGTCAACGAGGCCCCGATGGCCAGACCCAGGACGCAGACCCCGACGGCGGCAGCGACCAGGCCCCACGGCAGCAGGGCTGCGCCGATCACGTACCAGGCCCCGATCACCAGCAGCCCCGGTGTGGTGCGTCGACCCTGCAGGACGACCGGACCGGCCAGGTTGGACACGATCGAGGCGACCGACAGCAGTGACAACAACCACCCTGCCGTGGTGGCGTCGATGCCGGCCGTCAGCATCACGGTCGGCCCCCAGGAGTGGATCGAGTAGAAGACCAGCGACTGCAGGCCCATCAGCGCGGTCACCCCCCCAGGCCAGCGGGCTGGTCATCAGCTGGCGCAGGGCCGACTCACCGGACGGACCGGCCGTACGGCTGGTCACCAGCCCTGCGGCGATCGCCAGGATCCACGCCACGACACAGATCGCGACCAGTGCAACCCACGGCAACTGTCCGCTGCGCCAGGTCCCGTTGACGGCATGGATGAAGGGCCAGGTCAGCCCGGCGGCCAGCACCGAGCCACCACTGAGGGTGACGGCGTAGGCGCCGGTGATCAGCCCGATGCGATGGGCGAACCTCAGCCGGATCAGCACCGGGACGGCGACATTGCCCGCCGCGACCCCGATGCCGACCGCGACCGTGCAGACGAAGAACGCGGTGACCCCGGGCAACAGGGCCCGGCCCAGCCCACCGAGGCCGAGCACCACCAGACCGATGGTGAGCAGGGTCGCAGGCGTGATGGTGCGCAGCAGCAGGGGACAGATCAGGGCGCCCAACCCGTAGCACATCACGGTCAGCGTGAGGGCGAACCCGGCCGTGGCGGCGCTGAGTCCCAGCTCGGCCTGGATCTGCGGCAGCACCGGTGAGACCGCCGAGATCACCGTGCGCAGGTTGCAGGCGACCAGCAACAGGCAGCACGCGGCGAGCACGCCCGTAGGCAGGCGGTGTCGCCCGGAGTTGTGGTGTGGGGTGTGGGGTGGCTGGGGGATCGACCCATCGGCGGCGGCGCCGCTCATGTGCCCTTCCTGCTCGTCCTGCCTCCGGCGAACCACCACAGCGCAACGGCCAGGACGGCCGGGGCGATCCAGCCGGTGACACCGATCGCGGTGCCCCAGACCGTGGCGTCGACCCAGGCGGGATCGCTCAGGCTCATCAGGACGGCCGAGGTGAAGGCGTTCATGACGGCATGGGCGACCACCGCCGGCCAGACCGAGCCGGAACGCATCCGCAGCCAGGCCAGCAGGGCCCCGTACACGGTGGTGAAGCCGCACATCAGCGGCAGACCGAGCACCGGGTGGCCGTAGTTGTAACCGAGCAGGATCACCGGGGCGTGCCACAGGCCCCAGACCACACCGCCGATCACCAGGGCGACGACCTTGGGGGTTCGGGCCATCAGGGCGGGGTAGAGGAGTCCGCGCCAGCCGATCTCCTCACCGGTGGTGAAGATTGCGGTCAGGACGACCCCGAGGGTCAGGGCCTGGACCAGTTGGACCGCCACCAGGAAGGCCATCGGCGGCAGCTCGGTGCCGGGCGGGATGCCCTGGGCCTCGAGGAGTTGGGCGAAGGTCGCGAAGTTGACCAGGTCGGCCTGCCAGGTGCCGAACAGGGCTGACACCCAGAAACCGGCAGCCACCACGACCACCAGCAGCACCCAGGCCAACACCAGCCAGCCGAACCATCCCAGCACCGTACGGCGTTCGCCGTCGGCGCCGCGGGTGACGGCCAGCCCGAGTGAGACCAGGATCGGGGGATGGTCGCCGTCCCCGCGCCACCGCCGGCCCTCGACCCACCGCAGGGCGATCAGCGCCGAGATCATCGGCGTCAGCATCATCACCTGGGCGCACAGTCCGAACCAGGGCGAGGTCAGGCCGCCGGTCAGCCAGGCCGGCAGGCACACCAGCCAGGCCAGCACGTACGCACCGACGACGAAGGCGACGACGGTACGGGTCCTCAGTGCCATCGTCGAGGTCATCGCAGCTGCTCCAGTCGTTGGCGGACGAGCTCGGGCGGTGGGTTGGTGTGGGCCGTCCCGTCGATCACCACGGTGGGGACGGTCTCGTTGCCGTCATTGACGCTGCGGACGTAGTCCCTCCCCACCGGGTCCTTCCAGATGTTCACCCAGGTGGCGCGGCGTCCCGTCCGTCCCAGACGTGCCCGCAGCGCCGAGCAGTACATGCATCCCGGCCGCCAGTGGATCACCACCGGTGTGGCCCAGTCACCGTCCGCATCGCGTCCCCCGGGGTGGTCCGATCGGCTGCCGCGCAACGGAAAACGCCACCAGGCCGAGACGAGGACGGCGACGGCGGCGATGACGTACCCGGCCCAGGCGCCGTCACCGACGCTCCAGGCCACCCAGCCCAACGCGAGGGCGATGACCAGGGTGATGCCGAGCCAACCCGCGACAGACTTCATGGCTTCGATCCTGCCACGTTCACGGACGCCCGATCACACCGAACCCGGTCCAGCGCAGCTCGGGCGGCAGGTGACCGGTGTCGTTGAAGGCCACCAGCTCCGCACCGAGCGGACGGCGCTCGATGATGGTCAGCGCCGCGTTGGCACTGTTGAGGCTGAGCCAGCTGGCCGGCGGAGCACCGAGCGCCTCACGGACGAGCCAGGCAATCGGATAGGCGTGGGTGACCAGGACCTCATGCGTGTCACGACGGGTGGCTGACCCGAACCTGTCGGTCAGGGCACCGGCGAGGCGCCGCCCGCGACGGGCCTCGGCAGGGTCGAAGCCGTCGAAGAACTGACCGATCGAGGGCGGCATCTCCTTGGTGGGTGGGACATACGGGATGTGGTCGATCAGCTCCTCCGCGACGTCGACCAGGGGGCGCCGAGGCAGTTGGGCTGCCATCAGGTCGGCGCTGACGGCCGCTCGCTCGAGCGGTGAGTGCCACACGACGTCGATCGGTGCGCTGGCCAGACGACGGCCGAGCAGCTCGGCCTGCCGGCGTCCACGGTCGGTGGGAGCTCCCAGGGCATCGGCCTCACCATGACGCACCAGGTAGAGGTGTCGTACGGACATCGGTTCACTCCTTGAGAGGTTGGACGATCCCGCGGGTGCCGTCGACGCTGATCCGGTCGCCTTCGACGATCCGAGACAGTGCCCCCGGCACCCCGAGGACGGCGGGGATGGCGGCCTCGCGGGCGACGATGGCGGCGTGGCTCAGGACCCCGCCGGTCTGGGTGACGACCGCGGACACCATGCGCAGCAGGGGAGTCCAGGCCGGCGAGGTGTGGGCACAGACCAACACGTCTCCGGGTCGGACGCGGTCGAAGTCGGCGGGTCCGTGCACCAGGACGGCTCGACCGGTGGCCGTGCCCGGGCTTCCTGCTGCACCACGCAGGGTCTCGCGATCGGTGGCAACGGTCTCGACACTGGCCGGCACGACGGCGGTGACCGGGCGGGACTGCAGCACCCAGATCTGGTTGCCGCTGATGGCCCACTCGATGTCCTGGGCCCGGCCCCGGACCTGCGCGATCCGACAGCCGAGCTCGGTCAGGGAGCGGATCTGGTCCCGGCGGAGGATCACTGCATCCTCGTGTGGGTCCGGACCACCGGCGAGCGAACCGTCCGGCAACACCCGCAGGTGCTGAGGCGTGACGGTGCCGTCGACCACACCGACCCCCAAGCCCGGCGTGCACTCGATGACGGTGTCGGCGTCCTCGGAGGTCGGGGTGAACAGCACCCCGGCCACCTCGGCGTCGACCATGGCCTGGACCAGGACCGCCATCGGAGCGGGTGGGGTGGCGGTGCCGCGACGGGCCAGCGACCGCGGACCGTGTCGCGAGGCCAGGCAGGTGCGTACGGCGGCCAGGGTCGAGCCGGCGTCGGCCTCGACCTCGAGCACGGTGTCGTACTGGCCTGCGGCTGAGGTGTCGGTGGTGTCCTCGTCGGCGGCCGAGGACCGTACGGCGACCGCGGCGGCTCCCAGATCGGTCAGGGCACGGTCGACCACGCGATGCAGGTCGGCCGGGCCGTCCTCAGTGATCCCTTCGGTGACGTCGTACGGGATCACGAAGCCCGCGGGCACCGCGAAGCCCCGGCGGTGCAGGGCGGCCAAGGTGGCCGCCTTGGTGCCACTGGTCGCCACGGTCGCGTGCGGCAGGGGGATCAACACAGAGCCTCAACAAATGATTGACAACAATGTGTTGATTGTGGATCATCGTGCCATGACACGCAAGCCATCGGGCAACGGTCCCGAGCAGCAGGCGGCCGACGCGGAGCAGCAGGCCCGTGAGCATCTCGCCGGGATCGGTGCCACCGCCATCGGCCCGCAGCCGTGGCGGCCGTCGCCCATGCCCGCGACAGCGACCGATCTGGTCCAGTACGCGGTGTGGCGCTCGGCGGACCTGTCCGCGGAGGATCTGGTGCAGGCAGCCAGTCTGCTGCCAGCCGCCCGTGCCGAGGTCGACGGACTCGAAGCCGGGCTGCTGTTCGCAGCCCGCAGCGCTGGTGCCACCTGGGCCGAGCTCGCCGAGGCCATGGGGTTCAACTCACCGCAGGCCTGTCAGCAGCACTTCGCCCGACTCAACGAACGGGCGAGCCGGTGAGTCACCGTTCGAGCCCTGAGCTGCTCGTGCTCCACGCCGTCAGGATCCTCGGCTTCGCCCCGACCACGTCGATCGCGCACCGCTACGACCTGACCATCCCGATCACCGAGGAAGTGCTGGGCGACGACGAGGCGAGGGGCTGGGTCACCAGGTCGACCTTTGCCGAGCTGACGGGCTGGAGCCTCACCGACTCTGGACGTCAGGAGAACGAGCGTCGGCTCCGGGTCGAGCGTGACCTCGTCGATCCGGGCGCCCGTCTCTCGCCGCTCCATGGCCAGTTCCGGGGACTGAACGCCCGACTGTTGCGAGCCGTCACCGACTGGCAGTTGTACGCCGTTGACGGTCGCTTGGTCCCCAACGACCACAGCAATGTCGGACGGGACGCCGCAACCCTGGACGAGTTGGCGGCCATCGCCGACGGGCTGAGGGAGCTCCAGGTGGGCCTGTCCCGGTTGTTGTCCCGCTTCGACGGTTACCACCCTCGCTTCGTCGCAGCCCTGGGGCGGGCCCGAGCAGGAGCACCCGCCTTCGTGGACCGGACCGATGTCGATTCCTGCCACCGGGTGTGGTTCGAGCTGCACGAGGACCTGATCGCCACGCTCGGACTCACCCGCGACTGAGCTCAGCTCCACCGGATCACTGCCTGGCATAGAGACCGAAGCCGTCCCAGGCGACCCAGCCGCCCTCGGCCAGCACGAGCTCGACGATGTTCGCCCCGGGCTGGATGATGTCGGCCGGCAGCTCCCGCTCGATCGCGGCGCGCTGCATGAGGCTGCCGTGACGGGTGGCGTCGCCGTCACGCGAACCCAGGGTCGCACCCTTGGGGATCTCGATCTCCAGTGCCGTGTCGCCGTTCACGATGACGTCGAGTCGACCACCCAGTCGCGTGGTGTCGACGAACCACAGGGCGATGTCGCAGACCGAGCTGGGATCCTCAGCCTCGACCTCCCAGCGGATGCGGTAGGCCTTCCTGCCCGCCCAGCTGTCGCCCGGACCCGGAAGCAGATAAGGACAATCGGCGGCCTGCGCATCGGCGGGGAGCTCGATCACCCCATCTGGATGATCGGTCGGGATCTTCGCGTAGGCGGCAGGGGAGTGCTGGAACTCCAGGCTCTTGCCGTCGAACTCACCGAGCGAGCCGAGCCGGCGACCGGTCGCGCTGACAGAGGCCACCGAGTCCAGGGTGAGCGGCTCACTGGGGCGCCCGATGTCGCCGGCATCGGTCACCGCCGAGACCGTGTAGGTCCACCGTTCCCCGGCGGGATCGACATCGTGGTGGGTGAGTCGGGGGAAGACCGTCTTGCCGACCAACTGCGTCTTGGAGGGGCGTCGGCCACCGCGCGTGGCGTTGATCCGGTAGTGGTCGATCAGCGGGTCGAAGCCGGCCGAGGTCCAGGTCAGCTCGGTACGGCCCAGGGCAGGCTCGGCGGTCAGACCGCGCACCTGAGGGGGGTTGCTCATTCGGATCTCCTGTCAGAGCGGACGCAGGGTCGCGGTGTCGACATCGGTGACGAATCGGGCCCCGAGCTCCTTGGGGGCGGTGTCATCGGCCTCGATCCACGGCACCGTCCAGAAGGTCGAGGTCATGGCGTCGGGGGTCAGCGTGACGTGGACGTAGCCGCGACGTCCGTCGTACATCTTGACGTAGTCATGGGCGAGCCAGTCATCCTGCAGCCCGTCCTCCTTCTCGGTGTCGCCGTTCGAGGCGATCGAGCTGCACACCAGCTCCACCCCGACGTTGGGACCGTCCGGATCGTCGAAGTCGGCCTTGAGCTCGGAGGCGACATGGCGATGGATGTCACCGGACAGCATCACCGCGTTGCGGCTGCGGCCCATCGAGGCCAGGACGCGGCGTCGGTTGGCCGGGTAGCCGTCCCACATCTCCGTCCTGTCGTCGGTGACCGCGGTGAAGACCACCCCGTTGCCGAGGATGTTCCACAGGGCGTCGGATTCCTCGAGTCGCTCGGTCACCCAGGCCTCTTGCTCGGCGCCCAGGATCGTGCGGTCCTCCGATTGCTGGTCCTCGTCCGAGGTCGGCGCCGGATCGCGGAACTGACGACAGTCCAGCAAGGAGAACCGTGCCAAACCGCCGACGTCCACCCCGGCATTGATGTGGGACTCCGGGCCGTCGGGGATCGCGGACACCTCGAGCGGCATGTGCTCGTAGAAAGCGCGGTAGGCCACCGCCATCCGGTGGACGAAGAGTTCGTCGCTGATGCCGGTGGTCGACACCTTCCCGCCGTAGTTGTTCTCGACCTCGTGGTCGTCCCACACCGCGATCGCAGGTGCCCGACGATGGACCGCTTGGAGGTGGGGATCGCTCTTGAACAGTCCGTACCGCAGGCGGTACTGCTCCAGGGTCTCGATCGTGACCGTGTGGGGCTCGGCCACCTCGACGCCCTGACGCCACAGGTTGGCCTCGGTGATCCCGTACTCGTAGATGTAGTCGCCGAGGAAGACCACCAGGTCGAGGTCCTCCTCCTGCGCGAGATGCTTGTGGGCCGTGAAATGTCCGTGGTACCAGGCCTGGCAGGACGCGGTGGCGAAGCTGAAGGACTCGGGGATCTCACCGGGCGCCGGCAAGGTGGTGAAGCGTCCCACCGGGCTGGTCTGGTCTCCGACGGTGAAGCGGTAGAAGTACGCCGTCGACGGGTCGAGGCCCTTGACCCGCGGATGCACGGTGTGGGCCAGTTCCGCGGTCGCCAGTGCCTCGCCGTCGGCGACCACCGTGTCGAACGACTCGTCGGTGGCCACCTCCCACTTCACCCCGACCGCACCGCGGGCCATCCCGCCGTGACCGTCCTCGGCCATCGGATCCGGGGCGAGCCTGGTCCACAGCACCAGACCGTCGTGGCGCGGTGCGCCGGAGGCCACCCCGAGAGCGAACAAGCCGTCCGGCAGATCGCCCACCGGTGCCGCAGTGGCACCCGGTGCGTCAATGCCCAGCGCCAGGACGGTGCCGGTGACCCCGGCCAGTCCGAGCAGGGCACGCCGTGACACCGGTAGCCCGGCAGCAGCGGGCGAGGACGGAGTCGTCTGAGGTCGGGGCATCATGGTCCTCCATTGGATGGGCAGGCTCTTGACCCTAGACGACTCCTCGTCAGGATGCCCGCGAAACCGTGGACATGTTGAAATCCGGGATGCGCAGGGTCGGCATCGCCGTACGGGTGAACCAGTCGTTCCACTCACGGGGCAGCACGATCTCGGTGCGCGAGGCCTCGGTCGCACGACGCAGCAGGTCCAACGGGGACTCGTTGAACCGGAAGTTGTTGACGCTGCCGACCACCTCGCCGCCTTCGACGAGATGGACCCCGTCGCGGGTCAGGCCGGTCAGCAGGAGCGTCTCCGGGTCGACCTCGCGGATGTACCACAGGCAGGTGAGCAGCAGTCCGCGGTCGGTGGCGGCGACCATCTCGTCGAGCGTGGTGGTGGCACCGGTGTCGAGGATCAGGTTGTCGATCTCGGGATGGGCGCCGCGCCCGGAGACCTGCCCCACCGAACGCGAGGCCAGCAGTTCGTTGACCACCCCGTCACGGATCCAGTCGGTCGGATCCAGGTCGGCCCCGTTGTCGAAGACCGACGAGATCCCTTCGGAGGAGCTCGCACTGACCACGAAGGGCGAGGCCTCCAACCCGGGATGGTCGGGGTCGGAGAACAATCGGTACGGCAAGGTCCCGAGTCGTTCACCGATCCGGGTCCGACCTCCGGGAAGGCTGTAGGCATTGCGACCTTCGGAGGCGTCACGCCAGCCCGCGCCCCAGTGGGCAGGGATCATCAGGTCGGCCACCGCCGACGGTGGCAGCAGCGTCTCGTACCGGCCGGCGGGCAGCTCGATCTGACGCTCCGTCCAGCCGTACCGGGTCACCAGCTCCGGCCACAGGGCACTGACGTCGACATCACTGAAGTCACGGGTCGCCCGACCCAGCCAGACCGACCGCTTCATGGCGCGGTCCTTGGCGTTGAGCTCGAGTCGACCGGTGGGCTGGACGTGGCGGCGCCGGATCCCGTTGCTGGTCCCGAGCCATGTGGTGGTGCAGATGTGCTCGACGAAGCCGAAGGTGGACAGATCGGCCGACTCCGCCTGGGAGAAGACCTCACCGAGATCGGCGGCCACTCGGGAGAGGACCTCGATCGAGGTGCCCTCGGCTGCGGATGAGAAGTCCGCATCCTGGCAGGCATCGACCAGATCCATGGTGTCCTCGGCTGCCGGGGCGGCCTCGGCGGCCCGCTCGGCCGAGCGCAGCAGGGCCAGTGCGTCGCCTCCGGAGGTGATCCGTCCCGACACGGTCCCACAGTGTGCGCCGTCGTCGCTGCGGCGGATCGCCACCACCGACAGGCTGCGGTCGTGCATCTGCCCGTTCGTGGTCAGCGCATTGTGGGCCCACCGCAGGTTGGCCTGCCCGGTCTCGGTCACGATGACCACGCACTCGTCGCTGCGTGAGGCTGCCATCAGCTCCTCGACGAGATCACTCGAGGCGATGGTGGTGCTGTCGAGGGTGCTCATCAGTTCTCCCCTTCGGCCAAGGTGTTGAGGACGTTGACACCGCGGAAGACGGCGCTCGGGCAGCCATGGCTCACCGGGGCGACCTGACCCGGTTGGCCCTTGCCACAGTTGAAGGCCCCGCCGAGGACCCAGGTGTCGGGACCGCCCACCGCCTCCATCGATCCCCAGAAGTCGGTGGTGGTGGCCTGGTAGGCGACGTCGCGGACCTGACCGACGATCCGCCCACCCACGATCCGGTGGAACCGCTGACCGGTGAACTGGAAGTTGTAGCGCTGCATGTCGATCGACCACGACTTGTCGCCGACGACGTACAACCCGTCCTCGACCGAGGAGATCAGCTCGTCGGTCGACGGGCCGGAAGGCTCGGCCAGCAAGGACACATTCGGCATCCGCTGCATCGGGATGTGACCCGAGGAGTCCGCGAAGGCACACCCGTTGGACCGGTCCAGTCCCCGGGCGGCCGCCATCTGCCGGTTGAGCTGGTAGCCGACCAGGGTGCCGTTGCTGATCAGGTCGAACTCCTGACCGGAGACACCCTCGTCGTCGAAGGCCACCGTGGCCAGGCCGTGGTCGACGGTCCGGTCCCCGGTGACGTTCATCACCGGGGATCCGTAGGCGAGCGTGCCCAGCTGGTCGACCGTGGCGAAGGAGGTGCCGGCGTAGGCGGCCTCGTAGCCCAGGGCCCGGTCCAGCTCGGTGGCATGGCCGATGGACTCGTGGATGGTCAGCCACAGGTTCGACGGGTCGATCACCAGGTCGAGCGTGCCGGCCTCGACCGAGGGTGCCTTGACGTGTTCGGCCAACAGCTCGGGCAACTCGGCGACCTCGGCGTCGAAGTCCCACCCGGTGCCGGTGCAGTACTCCCAGCCCCGACCGGTCGGCGGCGCCAGGGTCCGCATCGTCGAGAAACCTTCCCCCACAGCGATCGCGGTCAGCTCGGGGTGGATGCGGACGCGTTGCTGCGTGGTGTCGGTGCCGTGGGAGTCGGCATAGAACTTGCACTCGTCGACGTAGTGGACCCGGGCCTGGGTGTGCGTGACGCCGTCGGCGGCCAGCAGCCGCTCCGACAGGTCGATCCATCGGCCCTGACGCTCGTGGTCGTCGACCTCGAACGGGTTCACCTCGTGCGGCGAGACCCACGTGGCACCAGCATGGCGGGGTTCGTCGGCCAGGGTGACCTCGGGTCCGGGCAGTCGGGCGGCGACCTCCGCGGTCGCCACGGCCTGCTCGGCCAGTCGGGCTGCTGCGTCGGTGGTGAGACTGACCCCTGCGGCGAATCCCCAGGCTCCACGGTGGACGACCCGGACGCTGATGCCCAGGTCGGTGCTGTCGGTCTGTGACTCGACGGCCACATCCCTGAGGCTCAGGACGCCTTCGCGGATCCGCTCGATCCGTACGTCGGCATGGCTGGCGCCGAGCTCTTGGGCACGGCTCAACGCAGCATCGGCGAGCGTGTGGAGCGGCAGCGCGGTGAAGTCGGGCGCCACGCAGCGCCCGGGGTTGGTGGACGTGACCATGGCAGGGACTCTATCGGCTGACACTACGATGGGGCGTCAGTCCGGGGAGCACAGCGATCCCCGTGGGAATGGAGGTTGCGGTGAGTCTTGCCATCCGGGTGATCCCGTGTCTGGACGTCCACGACGGGCGGGTCGTCAAGGGGGTCAACTTCACCCAGCTGCGTGATGCCGGTGACCCGGTCGAACTGGCGGCGGCCTACGACGCGGCCGGGGCCGACGAGCTCACCTTCCTCGACATCTCGGCCTCCTTCGAGGGCCGCGAGACCACCCGGGACGTGGTCGGTCGGACCGCGGAGACCGTCTTCATCCCCCTCACGGTCGGGGGAGGGGTGAGCAGTGCTGACGACGTCGACGCCTTGCTGCGGGCCGGCGCGGACAAGGCCGCCATCAACACCTCGGCCGTCCATCGTCCCGAGGTCATCACCGAGATCACCCGTCGGTTCGGCAACCAAGTCCTGGTGCTGTCGGTCGATGCCCGTCGCGAGCCGGACCAGCCCTCCGGCTTCGGCGTGACCACCCACGGTGGGCGCAAGTCGGCCGACCTGGACGCCTTGGAGTGGGCCCGTCGTGGCGTCGAGCTCGGGGTGGGGGAGATCCTGCTCAACTCGATGGATGCCGATGGCACCACGGCCGGCTTCGACGTCGAGATGATTGCGGCGATGCGCCAGGTGGTCGACGTCCCGTTGATCGCCTCCGGTGGGGCCGGCAAGGCCGAGGACTTCGTGGCCGCCGTGGACGCCGGCGCCGATGCAGTGCTGGCCGCCAGCGTGTTCCACTTTGGTACCTTGAGCATCGCCGAGGTGAAGCACGCCCTCGCCGCGGCCGGACATCCCGTACGGCTGCCCACGACACAGGAGAACTGATGCTGGCTTGGCTCCCGTACGCCGACGAGGACGAGCTCGTCTCGCGCATCGGACCGCTTCCTGACGGTGTCGAGTTTGAGCCGGTCGACCGGCATCAGCCCAACGGCCCCTCGATCGACCGGGTCGAGTTCTTCGTGCTGCCGTACCTGACCGGGGCCAACTCCCTGGACCGGATCGCGGAGATGTCCTCGCTGCAGGTCGTGCAGACCCAGACGGCCGGTTTCGAGAACGTCATCGACCTGATCCCCGATCCGGTCACGCTGTGCAACGGCGCCGGGATCCATGACACCGCCACCGCGGAGATGGCCCTGGCCCTGGCGCTGGCCAATGCCCGCCATGTCGACGTCTACGCCCGCAACCAGACCTCCGGCACCTGGAAGCCCCACTGGGGGTCCTCCCTGGCCGACCAGCGCATCACGATCCTGGGCTACGGCCGGATCGGCAAGGCCATCGAGGCCAGGGTCGCCGGCTTCGAGCCGGCCTCGATCACCAAGGTGGCCAGCCGGGCCCGTGACGACATCCACGGCATCGACGAGCTCGCCGAGCTGTTGCCCCGCACCGACGTGCTCTTCGTGATCGCGCCGTTGACCCCGCAGACCGAGGGACTGCTGGACGCCGCCGCCCTGGCACTGCTGCCCGACAACGCCCTGGTGGTCAACGTGGCCCGCGGCAAGATCATCGACACCGACGCACTGGTGGCCGAGACCACCTCGGGCCGACTGCGCGCCGCCCTCGACGTGACCGATCCCGAACCGCTGCCGCAGGACCATCCGCTGTGGACCATCCCCGGGGTGACCATCTCGCCCCATGTCGGTGGGGCCAGCAGCGCCTTCCACCCCCGTACCGACGCCCTGATCAAGGCACAGCTGCACCGCTGGGCCACG
>DVLP01000072.1 GCA_018715445.1 Candidatus Avipropionibacterium avicola
CACAGGCCACCCCGAATCGCCCGACCAGTGCCACCGAGCGCATCGAGGACCCACCGCCGAAGCCGGCCGTCCGGCCGCGCCGGACCCGCAAGGCCCGGTTGCGGGTGTCGCGGGTCGATCCGTGGTCGGTGATGAAGACCTTCTTCCTGTTCTCCATCGCCGGCGGGATCATGTTCTTCACCGCGGTGGCGCTGATCTACACCGTGATCGAGGGCTCAGGCCTCTTCGACCAGATCGACGAACTGGTCGGCCTGGTCTTCGACACCCCGACCGAGGACACCGGCTTCCAGATCCGCCAGGTGCTCGGCTGGGAGCGCGTGATGGGAGTCACGGCCCTGCTGGCCTGCGTGAACGTGATGATCCTGACCGCGCTGGCCACCCTGGGATCCTTCCTCTACAACCTCGCGGCCACCATGCTGGGCGGCTTCGAGGTCACCCTCGCCGAGGACTGAGCCCCCGCCCCCCGAGCCCGTCGAGGGGTCACACCCCAGTCCGACGCGCTCTACACTTCATCCGTGCACGCACGCGGTACTGCTCCAGTACGGCGTCGCCGCGGCCTGTGGGCCCTGGCGGTCGCCCTGGTCGTCGGCGTCCTCATCGCCGGTTTCGTCCTGATCGATCGGTACGGCGCCAACCGCCCGCCGGAGGTCGGTGGTTGCGTCCAACTGTCCGGAAGCCGCGAGGACGTCGACGTGGTCTCGGCCAACTGTGAGATCGACCAGGTCACCTGGCTGGTGGCCAAGGAGGTCGTCACGACCCAGGACTGCCCGGCCGACAACTACCTGGCGATCCACAGCGAGCGGTGGGGTGACGAGCTCGATGCGCTGTGCCTGATGCCGAACCTGCGCGACGGGGACTGCTACCGCGAGACCGACCAGGTCAGCGGCTTCTCCGAGGTGGCCTGCACCGACGAGACGGCCGACTTCCGGGTCGCCGGGATCCACCAGGCCGAGGACCCGACGCTGTGTGGTGACGTCGGGGCGCCGTACACCTTCCCGGAACCGGCCCGGACCTACTGCCTGGTCGAGCCCGACTGAGCGACAGCCCCTGTCTGACCTCTCAGTTCTCCTCGGCGATGTCGATGTCGCCCGAGGTCGTACGGATGCTGACCGGGACGTCCCCGCTGTTGTCGGGGATGTTCACGTCGCCGCTGCGGGTGTCGATCTCGTACCGATAGCCCCGGTCCGGCAGTTGGAGGTCCACATCGCCGGAGGTGGTGTTCACCGAGACCGCGGTGGGCTGCTCACTGAGGTTGAGGTCGATCTCGCCGGAGGTGGTGGTGACCGAGGTGTCGCCGGTGGCGGCGTCGGTGACCTGCACGTCACCGGAGGTGGTCTCCACGGTCAGGTTCTCCAGCTCCACGTTCTCGATCCTGACGTCGCCGGACTTCGTGCTCACCGTGACGGTGGCACCGACGGGCACGTCCAGGGTCAGATCGGCGCTGGAGCCCGAGATCGAGGTGGTGGTGGCGTTTTCGCTCAGCTGGGGGTCTCGGTTGCGGGGTCCGCCGCGCCAGCTGGCCATGGGCGTACCCGTGGTGCCACGGACGGTCACGTCGCCGGAGCTGGTCTCGACGACGAAGTCGATGACGTCGGGCTGCAGCGCAAAGGTGCCGTTCGGGTTGCCGCCGCCGCGGCGTGCCAGTCGGGTGATCCCGATGACGCCGAACACGGCCCCTCCGCCCAGCGCCAACAGGGCGCGGCGGTTCACCGTGGAGCTGTTGTCGGTGCTGGACGACGACTGGTCGGTCGGGTTCGCCACCACGGAGGCGTCCGGAGCGGGATTGTCGACCGGAGCCCCCGGCCCGGCGGGCCCGGGATCGTAGAGCGGGAACTCGTCCTCGCGTTGGGCCTCACTCGGGCTCGGGTGCGAAGCCATGCGGGTCTCCAAGGGTGGACGGTCGTGTGGACAGGAGCATAGTCGGGCGCTTAGTCCTGCGACGGCGTACCTGAGCGGTGGTGCATGCCCGGGTGCTGGTGGTCCGGTAGGTGTCCTCGCGGTGAACGGCCGGAATCACACCCATGTAGTTGTCCACGGACTGGGGACAACCCTGTGGACAACCACCCGGTGGATCACCGGGGGTCAGATCATTCGCCGAGGGCGAGGTCCAGTTCGTCGAGCACCTCGGCGAAACGACCGCTGACCCGAAGCTGGACCGACTGTTCGTCGGTGGTCCAGGTGAGTTGCTGGGTCTCACCGTCGGCGGCGCGATAGAACACCTCCGGGGTGATGGCTCCTTCGCGACCGTCGTGCTCGGCGTGACCGATCTTGATCATGGTGCGCAGGGCGGCCAACAATCCGTCACCCGAGACCACATGCACGGTGAGCAGGTGCCGGTTCGGGATCCCGATCAGGACCCCGTGGGAGGGCCGTTCGATCCCGATCGAGCCGAGCAGCTCGGGCAGGATCGCGATCCGGCTCGCGCCGAAGAAGTCATCGGTGGCGAAGAGGTGGACCTCGGTCGCGGGGTCGTTGCGGATGCCCTGCATGGAGGTGTGCTCCGGGTCGGGCAGCTCCCGCAGGTTCGCCAGCCCGGTCCGGTAGGCCTCGTCCCAGCCGCCGTACTCGTCAAGATGGTCGTCGGACAGCAGTTCGCGGACGTGGGTCGGGTGGTCGACCGCCGACACCAGCAGGATCCCGGGCAGCACCTCGGGCGCGTACCGCGGTGGGGTGTCGATGTGGTCGAGCGGTCGGAGCTTGAAGTAGAGGATCCCGTCCTCGGAGTCGTCGGAGCTGTCGTCCTCGGCGTCCAGGATGGTCTGGACGTGGGCGCGGACGAGCTTGCGCCAGCGCCGCCGTGGCAGGCCGCCGGCCAGTGCCGCCAGATTGCCCAGGCCGTACGTGGCGTGCTCGGCGACCAGCGCGCCCTGACCGTCGGGCTCGACCTGGATCCCGACAGCATCGAACTCCCGGCGGGCCAGGTCGGTGAGGTGGTCGGCATCGGCCGCCGAGAGGGGCGGCAGGTGTGGATCGGCGGGACCATCCGGATCGGTGGGACGGTCGCGACGGAACAACGACATGGGCCCAGCTTGTCACGGCCACGCAACTCCCGTCAGCCCGGTCCGGTGCGTCCCCGGGGCTCGTCGAGGGGCCGGTTTGTGAACCCGTCGGACGATCGGATAATGTAGCGCCTCGTTGCAGTAGTGCACGGGCCTATAGCTCAGACGGTTAGAGCGCTGCCCTGATAAGGCAGAGGTCGGTGGTTCAAGTCCACCTAGGCCCACCATCGAACTCCGTCTGACAAGGGGTTCTTCTGGTTCTGGGGCGTTTGTTGGTCCTGGGGGAGATCGACCACTTCGAGACGACGAGAGCAGCGCCACGCTAGCGTGATGCGTCATGACAACACCCCCGACACCTCAGCCCCGGTCGGCCCAGCCGCTGCCGCTGGACGAGCTCTTCCGCTGGTACGGAGACTGGGAGCCGCTGACGCCGGCCACGATCGCCGACTTCATGGCAGGCTTCGACCGGACCTGGTGGATCATCG
>DVLP01000073.1 GCA_018715445.1 Candidatus Avipropionibacterium avicola
CAGCATGTACAGCACGACCACGGTGCCCAGCGACAGGCTGGCCAGGACCAGGCCCAGGATGGTGCCGGTCAGGCTGACCAGGCTGAAGAAGCCGAACCAGATCACGACGGCGACGCCGAGCACGATCAGCACCGCGATCGGGGCACCGACCTGGACCGCGGTCCGCTGCATCGGGGGCCGGTACGCGTTCGGGTTCGGTGCGTTGTTGGTGTGGAGGAACCCCTGGGGTTGCGGTACGGCCTGACCCGGCTGGGGCGGCGGCATGGCCGTGCCGGCCGTGGCTTGTCCGGCCATGGGCTGACCGGCGATGGGCTGACCGGTCGTGGGCTGTCCGCCCGGGGGCGGACCAGGGGGTCGGGGCCCACCCGGCTGTGGTGCACCGCTCGGATCGGACATCGGCTGGTGACTCCTCAGGATCGACAATGGCGACACCACAGTGTGTCACTCCGAGGATCGCGGTACAGTGCCTTCAGTGAGCCAACCTGCCTCCACCAGCACTGCCGCAGGGTCCCGGCGCAACTCCGACCCCACGATCCCGACCGATCACCTCGCACCCCTGTCCGGGGTCGTCGACGTGGTCGCGAACGAGCCAGCGGTCGCCGATGCGCTGGACTCCGCCCGCAGCCGCAACCTCCACAGCCACGACCTGACGATGCCGCCCGCGCTGCGGCCCCCGGTGGTCGCGGCACTGAGTCGTACCCGCCCGGTGCTGGTGGTCTGCTCCACCTACCGCGAGGCCGAGGAGCAGGCGGCGGTGCTGGCCGACCTGCTGCCCGCCGACGACGTCGCCTACTACCCGGCCTGGGAGACGCTGCCCCATGAGCGGCTGAGCCCCCGGTCCGACACCGTGGGGCGTCGTCTCGAGGTGCTGCGCCGGTTGACCGGGACCGACCCGGACCGACCGGCCCCACGCGTCATCGTCGCCCCGGTGCGCAGCGTGCTGCAGCCCCAGGTGAAGGGGCTGGGCCAGCTGCGTCCGGTCCGGATCGTGTCCGGCCAGGACTACGAGATCGCCGAGCTCGCCGAAGCGCTGGTGGGGGCGGCCTACGTACGGGTCGACCTGGTCGAGCGGCGCGGCGAGTTCGCCGTCCGTGGCGGCATCCTCGACGTCTTCCCGCCCACCGAGGAGCATCCGCTGCGGATCGACTTCTTCGGGGACACCGTGGAGGAGATCCGCCACTTCCAGGTCGCCGACCAACGCTCCGACGAGGAGCTGGTCGAGGCGTTCACCGCGTTCCCGTGTCGGGAGTTGCTGCTGACCGACCAGGTCCGTGAGCGGGCTGCCGCCCTCGTGCCGCAGCACCCCGAGATCGCCGAGATGTTGGAGCGGATCGCTGCCGGCCACGCGGTCGACGGCATGGAGTCGCTGTCCCCGGCCCTGGTCGAGGGCATGGAGCTGCTGATCGAGCTCCTGCCAGCCGACACCCTGGTGACGGTCTGCGATCCCGAGCTGGTCCGCGGCAGGGCCCGTGACCTGGTCGCCACCAGCGAGGAGTTCCGCGCCGCCTCCTGGGCGGCTGCGGCGGCCGGCGGTACGGCGCCGATCGACCTCGGGGCCTCGGCCTACGCCGAGCTCGGTGACGTCCGTGGGCTGGCCCTCGAACGGGGGATGAGCTGGTGGGGACTCTCTCCGTTCGCCGCGGGCCCCGCCGACGCCGCCGAGCCGGTGCGGACCGAGGACGGCGAGGTCATCGACCTGTCGGCCTACGACACCGGCGGCCTGCGCGGGGTCACGATCGCGGCCCAGGGTCCGCAGGAATGGCACGGCGACACCGAGGCCGCGGTGGCGGCCATGACCGAGCAGACCGGTGCCGGGCAGCGGGTCGTGGTGGTCACCGAGGGTCGCGGCCTGGCCGAGCGGGTCAGCGAGATCCTCAACGACGCCCAGGTCGGTTTTCGCCTGCTCGACGACCTGACCGCAGAGCCCGAGACCGGCATGGTCTCGATCACGACCGGTGCCCTGCGACACGGATTCTCCTTGCCCGGTGCGGATCTGGTGGTCCACACCGGTGATGACCTGGCCGGGCACCGTGGCACCCAGGAGCGGGGCCAGCGCTCCATGCCGCGCCGCCGCAAGAACCAGGTCGACCCCCTCGAACTCACCCCGGGTGACCCGGTGGTCCATGACCAGCACGGCGTCGGACGCTATGTCGAGATGGTGCAGCGCACCGTCAAGGTCGACCCGCGCAGCCGACCCGGACAGGGTCAGACCACGACGCGGGAGTACCTCGTCATCGAGTACGCCGCGTCCAAGAAGGGTCAGCCGCCGGATCGGTTGTTCGTCCCGATGGACCAACTCGACCTGGTGACCCGCTACGTCGGTGGGGAGGCCCCCACCCTGGACCGGATGGGTGGGGCCGACTGGAGCAAGCGCAAGAGTCGCGCCCGTCGCGCGGTCCGCCAGATCGCCGCCGAGCTGATCAAGCTGTACGCGGCCCGCCAGGCCAGCCGGGGCCATGCCTTCGGGCCCGACACCCCGTGGCAGCGTGAGCTCGAGGACGCCTTCGCCCACATCGAGACCCCCGACCAGTTGTCCGCGGTCGACGAGGTCAAGCGCGACATGGAGCAGATCGTCCCGATGGACCGACTGATCTGTGGCGATGTCGGCTACGGCAAGACCGAGATCGCGGTCCGGGCAGCGTTCAAGGCCGTCCAGGACGGCAAGCAGGTGGCCGTGCTGGTCCCGACGACCCTGCTGGTGCAGCAGCACCAGGCCACCTTCGCCGATCGCTACGCCGGCTTCCCGGTCAAGGTCGCCGGACTGTCACGGTTCTCCAGCGAGTCCGACACCCGCGCCACCCTCGACGGGATCGCCGACGGCAGCGTCGACGTGGTCGTGGGCACCCACCGGATCTTCGGCAAGGAGGTCCAGTTCAAGGATCTCGGCCTGGTGATCATCGACGAGGAGCAGCGCTTCGGGGTCGAGCACAAGGAGGAGCTGAAGCGCCTCCGTACCCATGTCGACGTGCTGGCGATGTCGGCGACCCCGATCCCGCGCACCCTGGAGATGGCGGTCACCGGGATCCGGGAGATGTCGACCATCGCGACCCCACCGGAGGAACGCCACCCGGTGCTCACCTTTGCCGGCTCGTACGACGAGGGTCAGGTCGTCGCGGCCATCCGTCGTGAGCTGCTGCGCGAGGGCCAGGCGTTCTACGTCCACAATCGGGTCCAGTCGATCGAGAAGACCGCCCGGCGCCTGCGCGAGCTGATGCCCGAGGCGCGGATCGTCACCGCCCACGGCCAGATGAGCGAGAAGCAGCTCGAGCAGGTCATGCTCGACTTCTGGGAGCGCCGGGCCGACGTGCTGGTCTCCACCACCATCGTCGAGGCCGGTCTCGACATCTCGAGCGCGAACACCTTGATCATCGAGCGTGCCGACCTGCTCGGGCTGTCGCAGCTGCACCAGCTGCGTGGTCGGGTGGGCCGTGGTCGCGAGCGCGGCTACGCGTACTTCTTCTACCCTCCGGACAAGCCGCTCACCGAGACCGCGCACGACCGGTTGGCCACCATCTCGGCGCACACCGACCTGGGCGCCGGCATGGCGATCGCGATGAAGGACCTCGAGATCCGCGGCGCCGGCAACCTGCTCGGCGGGGAACAGTCGGGCCACATCGCCGACGTCGGCTTCGACCTGTACGTACGGCTGGTGGGGGAGGCGGTCGCCGAGTTCCGGGGCGACCAGTCCGAACCGGAGCCGGAGGTACGCCTCGAGCTCACCGTCGATGCCCACCTGCCGGAGGACTACATCGAGTCCGAACGGCTGCGGCTGGAGATGTACAAGCGGCTCGCCGAGGTCCGTGCTGTCGAGGACCTGGTCGAGGTGGAGGCCGAGCTGGAGGACCGCTACGGCGAGCTCCCGGCCCCGGTCCACACCCTGCTCGACGTCGCCCGGCTCCGGATCGCGGTCCGCGCCGCCGGACTCACCGAGGTCGTCACCCAGGGCAACTCGATCCGGTTCTCCCCGGCGGACCTGCCGGACTCGCGCAAGCTGCGGCTGACCCGGCTGTATCCGGGCACCGTGGTCAAGGCCCAACAGCACCAGATCCTGGTGCCACGGCCGAAGACCGGTGGGATCGGAGGCAGTCCGCTCGCCGACCAGCCGTTGCTGCAGTGGTGCGCCGATCTGGTGAAGACCGTCTTCGACCGTCCGGCGGTGGACCAGCAGCCGTAGGGCATTACCATTGCCCGAGGACCGCCCCGGCCGGGTGGTCCGCAGACGTCAGCCCGAGGCCATCAGGAGACCTTGTGAACGCCGAGACCCCGACCACTGCTGCTGCCCGTCGTCCCTCGGGACGACGGGGCCGCGTCGCCGTGCTGGTGGCGTTGCTGATCGGCGCGCTGACGATGCTCGGGGCCTGCACCTCGAACTCGGTCGCGGTCTACGTCGACGGTCGCCCCGTGCTGACCACCACCGAGCTGGACCAGATGGCGGCCGCCTTCGAGGGCTCGGAGATCGAGGCCACCCGTGAGGGAATCCTGACCGTGCTGATCTACAAGGAGATCGCCGAGCAGGCGGCGGCCGAGCGTGGCGTCGAGCTGACCGACGAGGTCCGCGCGCAGATCCAGCAGACCGTCGGCGAGCAGTCGAACCCGACCGTCGAGGACCTGCTGATCGCCCAGGAGGAGGCCGGCGCCCTGTTCGGTGTGATGGAGGAGCAGCAGGCCGGTCTGGCCGAGCAGGTGCTCGCAGGAGCCGATGTGTCGGTCAACCCGCGGTACGGCACCTGGGCCTCCACCGCTCAGGGGTACGGCGTGCTCACCCCGCAGGGTCTGGCTGAGCCGGCTGCCGTCGAAGAGAATGGCTGAGTCGAGCGGAGTCGACCGCCTCGTCGAGGTGATGGCCCGTCTGCGGGCCGAGGACGACTGGGATGCCGAGCAGACCCATCGCAGCCTGGTGCCGTTCCTGGTCGAGGAGGCCTGCGAGCTGATCGAGGCCATCGAGGACGGCACCGAGGCCGATCTGGTGGAGGAGCTGGGCGACCTGTTGTTCCACATCTCCTTCCACTGTGCGATCGGCGAGGAGCAGCAGCGTTTCGACCTGGCTGAGGTCGCTGACCGGGTCACCGACAAGCTGGTCCGGCGCCATCCCCACATCTTCGCCGATGACGACGCCCCGGAGGACCCGGCGGCCGCGTGGGAGGCGGCCAAGGCCCAGGAGAAGGCGCGCACCTCGAGCCTGGACGGGATCCCGTACCGACTCTCGGCGCTGGCCCGGACCGCCAAGGTCCTCGACCGGGCAGCCAGCCGCCAGGTCCCGCTCGAGCTGCCGGCCGTCGAGCCGATCAGCGCGGACGAGCTCGGTGAGGATCTGCTCGCCCTGACGCTGCGGGCCCGGGCGAGCGGGCTCGATGCCGAACAGGTGATGCGTGACGTGCTGCGTCGCCTCGAGAGTCAGGTCCAGGCCGCCGAGGCGTAGTCGACGGACCCGGCTGACCGGGCGGTGACCGGCGGGTGAAGCGCAGCCGACGGGTTGACCGTTTCGCCCCTCGGCGCCCGGAACTGTCCTACTGTGAGGGACCGAACCGTCATCCCCCAACGGAGAGGAACAGCACGATGCACACCTTCAGCAGACGTCGGATGGTCACCCTCACAGCCGCCCTCGGAGTCGGCGCCACCCTCGCCAGTACGGCCTCGCCCCGCTCGTGGGCGGCGAACAACAACGAGACCGCGTGGAACTTCTTCACCGGCAAGGGCCTGTCCCAGGCCCAGACCGCCGGCCTGATCGGCAACTTCATCGTCGAGTCCGGTGCCGACCCCATCAACCCGGCCTCCGAGCAGCACGGCGGTGGCCCCGGCCGCGGCATCGCGCAGTGGGAGGGCAGCCGACGCTCCGAGCTGTACGCCTACGCCGACTCCCGCGGCCTGGCCTGGTCGAACCTCGGTCTCCAGCTGGACTTCGTGTGGAAGGAGTTCACCAGCACCGAGAGCGCCGCCCTCGCCAAGATCAAGGCCACCACCACGCCCAGCGCAGCAGCCGTCGCGGTCCGCAAGTACTACGAGCGGCCCTCCGCCCATGCCGACCAGGCCCGCATCAGCGCCGCAGAGCTGATCTACTCGCGGTACGGGGACGGCTCAACCCCGCCGCCGTCCGACACCACCTTCCCGCTGCTCAAGAGCGGTGCCTCCGGCGCGGCGGTCACCACCGCGCAGTACCTGCTGCGTGGCAAGGGACAGAAGCTGGACGTCGACGGCCGCTTCGGCCCCGGGACCCTGGCCGCGGCCAAGGCCTTCCAGAAGGCGCAGGGCCTGGTGGTCGACGGGGTCATCGGTCCCCGCACCTGGTTGGCCCTGGTCCCGAAGCTGCGCAACGGCTCGAAGGGCGACGCCGTCCGTGCCCTGCAGAGCGAGTTGAAGATCGAGATCGACGGCAGCTTCGGCCCGGCCACCGAGAAGGCGGTCCGCAGCCATCAGGACAAGGCCGGACTCGAGGTCGACGGCGTGGTCGGACCCATCACCTGGGGCAGCCTGATCAGCTGACGCCCCGACCCCGAGCTTGGGGGGCCCACGCTCCCCGAGCTCGTCGAGGGGCTAACGATCCCCGAGCTCGAGGGCTTACGACTCCCGAGCTCGTCGAGGGGTCAGATGTCCTGCTCGTCCAGTGGGCAGCGAGCGCCGTTGCGCTCCAGCAGTTGACGAGCCTTGCGCAGCCGTGACCGTCCTGGCCAAGCGATCAGGACGGTCATGGCCGCGGCGAGCAGGAGCCCGATCAGCACGGCCATGGCGTTGATCGGCAGGACGAAGCCGAGGGCGAACAGCACCAACGCGCTGCCGTCAGCCAGCGCCATTTGGACGAAGGTGGCCGACTGGAGCCTCATCAGACCGGCCACCAGCGGGTTGGGCTCGTCCTGGTCCAACGGTCTGATGAAGGTGCCGGCGGTCAGCAGCGCCACGACGCCGCCCACCAGTCCGAGCCCGACCGCGATCACGAGTTGCGTGGCATCGAGCTCGACCTCGGGGAGGATGACCTGGGCGATCACGCCGAGCACCACCATGGTGCCGGCCATCGCCATCACCATCATCCGCAATGGGGCCAGTCGTTGCTTCAGATCGATCGAGGTCGGCGCGCTCATGGGGCAGATCGTACGTGCTGACCGTTCCACCGTGGCCCCACGACCCCCGAGCTCGAGTGCCCGACGACCCCCGAGCTCGTCGAGGGGCAACGATCCCGCCGGACCCGGGACCCTGACCGAAAATCTGTGCCCTGTCCAAGGCCTGAACTGTAGGCTGCCCTGATGACGGAGTACCGCCCCGAACCGACCGATGCCGAGATCGTTGGCGGCGAGTACCAGCCGTACCAGACCCATCCGCCCCAGCAGGACGCCCAGCTGGTTCCCCGCACCGTCGCCACGCCGACCCCCGTGGGGACCGAGGAGGACGACGATTCCGAGGACAGCGCCGGCTCCCACCAGTTCGTGCTCGCGATCGTCTCGCTCGGCACCGGCATCCCGATCACCGCGATCGCCGCGGAGTCGGTCGATCCCGGTCTGCTGGGCCTGGCCGTGGCTTGGGCCGGGATCATCGGGGTCAACCTCACCCATTACCTGGCCCGCAAGCGTCGACGCTGAGCCCCGACGCCGGCCCCGATGTCGGACCCCGTAGTCAGGCATCACGCACCACCGTGGTCGCTGGCTTCATCGCCGCACCACGCCGTCACTGGTCACAACCGGCCCCCAGCCGGACGCGTAGGCTGGCAGACGCTGACGCGTGACAGACCAGAACTGGGAAAGAAGGCAGTCGAAGTGGCTGAGATCGAATTCGTTGGAGCTCGCGAAATCCTGGACTCCCGTGGCAACCCCACGGTCGAGGTCGAGGTCGAGCTGGAAGACGGTGCGACCGGACGCGCCGCCGTACCATCGGGGGCCTCCACCGGAGCCTTCGAGGCCGTGGAGCTGCGTGACGGTGACGCCAACCGCTACGGCGGCAAGGGTGTCCAGAAGGCCATCATGGCCGTGCTCGACCAGCTCGGCCCCGAGATCATCGGCTACGACGCTGCCGAGCAGCGCCTGATCGACACCGCGATGATCGAGCTGGACGGCACCGACAACAAGGCCAACCTGGGCGCCAACGCCATCCTCGGCGTCTCGCTGGCCGTGGCCCGTGCCGCTGCCGAGTCGGCCGCGCTGCCGCTGTACGCCTACCTCGGCGGCCCGAACGCGCACGTCCTGCCGGTCCCGATGATGAACATCCTCAACGGTGGCTCCCACGCCGACTCCGACGTGGACGTCCAGGAGTTCATGATCGCCCCGATCGGTGCGCCGACCTACCGCGAGGCCCTGATGCAGGGCGTCAGCGTCTACCACGCGCTGAAGTCGGTGCTCAAGGCCAAGGGCCTGGCCACCGGCCTGGGCGACGAGGGCGGCTTCGCCCCGAACCTGCCGAAGAACGTCGCGGCGCTCGAGCTGATCGCCGAGGCCGTGGAGAAGACCGGGCTGAAGCTCGGGACCGACATCGTGCTCGCCCTCGACGTCGCCGCCACCGAGTTCCACAAGGACGGCTCGTACGCCTTCGACGGCAAGCAGGTCTCGGCCGACGACATGGTCGCCACCTACGCCCAGTGGGCGCAGGACTTCCCGATCGTGTCCATCGAGGACCCGCTGGACGAGGAGGACTGGGAGGGCTGGCAGGGCATCACCGCCCAGCTCGGCGACAAGCTCCAGCTCGTCGGCGACGACCTCTTCGTGACCAATGTGGAGCGCCTGCGTCGCGGCATCGACACCAAGGCCGCCAATGCGCTGCTGGTGAAGGTGAACCAGATCGGTTCGCTGACCGAGACCTTCGACGCGGTCGACCTGGCCCACCGCAACGGCTTCCGCTGCATGATGAGCCACCGTTCCGGCGAGACCGAGGACACCACCATCGCCGACCTGGCCGTGGCGACCAACTGTGGTCAGATCAAGACCGGTGCCCCGGCTCGTTCCGAGCGGGTCGCCAAGTACAACCAGTTGCTGCGCATCGAGGAGGAGCTCGACGACGCCGCGCGTTACGCCGGCGCATCCTCCTTCCCGCGCTACCAGGCCGCGCAGGCCTGATCATGGCGCGCACCGGCCGTCCCACCTCCCGCCCCGGATCCGTTCCGGGGCGGGGGTCACGCCGCCGTCGGTCATTGACCGGTGGTACGGCAGGGGCGGCCGGTTCGCCGATCTCACCGATCGACGACGACCTCGAGGATGTCGAGGTCGACGCCGAACGCACCCGTGAGCTCAGCATCCAACGCCGCCGCTCCGGCATCACCAGCCGGGCGATCGCCCTGGGCGTGGTGGTGCTGTTGCTGACGATCTCGTACGCCTCGAGCCTGCGGGTGTTCTTCGAGCAGCGACAGGAGATCGCGGCGACCGAGGCCGAGATTGCCCAACGGGAGCAGCACATCACCGACCTGGAAGCCGAGCTGAAGCGCTGGGACGATCCGGAGTACGTCAAGGCCCAGGCTCGGGAACGCCTCGGCTGGGTCGTGCCCGGGGAGAAGGGCTACCGGGTCGTGGGTCGCGACGGCAAGCCCCTGGTCCCCGGCGCGGAGGTTGCTCCCGACGACCCCGATGAGCCCGCCACCTGGTGGGAGAAGCTCGGTGGCTCGATGCAGGCCGCCGACGGACCGAAGCCGGCCACCCCTGATCCGTCGGCACCGCCCGAGCCGACGGCACCGCCGAAGACCGTCGGCCCCGAGGATCCCGAGCCCACCAAGAAGCCCACCTGATCCCATGAGCGTCGACGACAAGGACCTGGCCACCGTCGAGGCCCAGCTGGGTCGTACCCCCCGTGGAGTCGCCCGGGTCGCGTGGCGCTGCCCCTGTGGCAAACCCGGAGTGGTCGCCACCGAGCCGCGACTGCCGAACGGGACCCCGTTCCCGACCACCTACTACCTGACCTGCCCGCGGGCCACCAGCGCCTGCTCGACCCTGGAGAGCCAGGGCCTGATGGCCGAGATGACCGAACGACTCGGCACCGATGCCGAGCTCGCCGCCGGGTATCGCCGTGCCCATGAGTCCTATCTGGCCGACCGGGACGAGCTGGGTCGCGCCACCGTCGGGGAGGTCGGCGAGATCGCAGGCATCAGCGCCGGCGGCATGCCCGATCGCGTCAAGTGCCTGCACGTGCTGGTCGGCCATGCTCTGGCCGCCGGGCCCGGAGTGAACCCGCTCGGTGACGAAGCCGTCGCCGCCCTCGGTGACTTCTGGACCCGACCCTGCCTCGACGAGGCCTGCGACGCGTCGGACCTGGACGGCTCGGACCGGGACGGCGTGGAGGGGGACCGGTGACCACGGTCGCCGCGATCGACTGCGGTACGAACACGCTGCGTCTGCTGATCGCCCGGCCCGTCGTGGACGACGCCGGGGCGATCGTGGACCTGGAGGCCGTGGACCGGGCCACCCACTTCGTACGTCTCGGACAGGGGATCGACGCCACTGGCGAGTTCCACCCCGAGGCATTGGCGCGGGCGTTCGAGGCCTGCGAGGACATCGCGCGTCGGATCAGCGACCACGGAGTCCAACGGGCACGGTTCGTCGCCACCTCGGCGGCGCGCGATGCCCGCAACCGTCACGAGTTCTTCGCCGGGGTTCATCAACGGTTGGGCCTGGACGCCGAGGTCGTCGACGGGGCTGAGGAGGCCGAGCTCTCGTACGCGGGGGCCACCCGTGGCCTGCCCGCCGACACCGCCGAACCGATCCTGGTCGTCGACATCGGCGGCGGATCGACCGAGTTCGTGCTGGCCGCCTCCGGTCAGATCCTGCACCGCACCAGCCTCGACATCGGCGCGGTCCGCCTCACCGAACGGTTGCTGACCGGGGATCCGATCGCGCCCGGTGACTGGCAGGCCGCCAGCGACCTGGTCGATCGACAGCTCGACACGGTGGGCGTCGACTTCGCGACGGTCCGCACCTGGCTCGGGGTGGCCGGCACCCACACCAGCCTGGCGGCGATCCACCTCGAGCTCGAGGCGTACGACCGTGACCGCGTGCACCACACTGTGCTGCCGCGGGCCGCGGTGCTCGCCCTGGCCGAGCGCTTCGCGGCCTCGACCGCGCAGCAGCGGGCCCAGATCCCGGTGCTGCCGCCGCGCCGCGCCGACGTGATCGCTGCCGGCAGCCTGATCGCCGCCCGGGTCGGGGCGCGCGTGGGGGTCGACCTACAGGTCAGCGAGAGCGACATCCTCGACGGGATCGCGCTGGGCCTGCTCGGCTGACCGGTGCCCGGCGACCGAGGAACCCGTGAAACCGGACCGGGTGAAACCGAGTCCCGCGCAGTTGGCAGTCGACACTAGGGTGGTCACCATGTGGCGCAGGATCCCGGTTCGCAAGATCGTGACCCGTACGGCGTTGGCCGTGGCCGCCGTACAGGCAGGGACCCTTGCGGCGCTGGCCGTGGTCGACCACCGTCGCAAGCGGAACCGTCGCCCGGCAGCCTTCCCACGGGTCGCCCCGCACAGTGTGACCGCCGGTGGCTCGGAGGTGACGCTGTACACGTACGGCGAGGACCTCTACTACGACATGCTCTCGGCGATCCGCCACGCCAAGAAGCGGATCTTCTTCGAGACCTTCATCTGGAAGTCCGACCCGATCGGTCAGGCGTTCAAGGATGCGCTGATCCAGGCGGCTGACCGCGGCGTCGAGGTCTACGTCATCTACGACGTCTTCGCCAACCTGGTCGTCCCGCCGTCGTTCTACCGTTTCCCCGACAACATCCACGTCCTGCGTTATCCCTTGTTCGGCGGGGGAGCGATGTTCTGGCACCCGCGTCACTCCGGACGTGATCACCGCAAGCTGGTCGTGGTCGACGAGGACGTGGCCTATGTCGGTGGCTACAACATCGGATCGCTGTACGCGACGGACTGGCGCGACACGCACTCCCGGTTGACCGGCGACATCGTCACCGAGATGCAGAACGCCTTCATCGACTTCTGGAACCTGTCCGGGCCGCGTCAGCCCGAGCTGGAGGACCCGAAGACCCGTACCTGGGTGCCGAACTTCCGGGTGCACCGCAACCTGCCGCGGCACTACGTGTACCCGATCCGTGGGATGTATCTGGAGGCGATCGACCGCGCCCAGCACCACGTCTACCTGACCCATGCCTACCTGGTCCCGGACCGCGACATGCGCGATGCCCTCACCAAGGCGGTGGAGCGCGGCGTCGACGTCCGGGTCATCGTGCCGGCCGAGTCGAACCACATCGTTGCCGACTGGCTGTCACGCGGCTTCTACAGCCATCTGTTCAAGGGTGGGGTCCGGCTGTTCCTCTACCAAGGGGCCATGGTGCATGCCAAGACCGCCACCATCGACGGCGAATGGTCCACCGTCGGCACCGCCAACATCGACCGGCTCTCCCTCACCGGCAACTACGAGATCAACGTCGAGATCTTCGACGCCGACACCGCCCGTCAGATGGAACGCATCTTCGACGTCGACGCCGGCAACTGCGTCGAACTCACCCTCGAGCACTGGCAGCGGCGCAACCCCCTGATGAAGGTCTCCGAAGCGATCCTCACCCCGTTCCGCCCCTTCGTCTGACCCCCTCGACCCCCGAGCTCGTCGAGGGGCATGCACCCCCACCTCCGAGCCTGGACCAACTCCGGTACGGATGGAGGTCCGCACATGGTTGGTGGGGCCAGCAAGCCGCCTGGTGGGTCCGCCCCTCGCCGACGCGTTGCGTTCCCACACTGGGGATTGCGGACCTCATCGTTGCTGTGCGGACCTCCGGGCCCAGGCCCGCACTTCCGTACCCCCAGCCCAGGCCTTCCGCCCCCCGAGCTCGTCGAGGGGCATGCACCCCGCCTCCGAGCCTGGACCAACTCCGGTACGGACGAAGGTCCGCATACGGCTGGTGAGATGAGCAAGCCGCATGGTAGGTCCGCCCCTTTCCGATGCGTTGCGTTCCCACACTGGGGATTGCGGACCTCACCGCGCTGTGCGGACCTCCGACCCCGGAGCTCGGCCTTCCGCCTCCGGGCCTGCAGTTCCGATCCCCGAGCTCGTCGAGGGGCCTGCACTCCCGTCTCCGAGCCTGGACCAACTCCGGTACGGATGGAGGTCCGCACATGGTTGGTGGGGCCAGCAAGCCGCCTGGTGGGTCCGCCCCTCGC
>DVLP01000074.1 GCA_018715445.1 Candidatus Avipropionibacterium avicola
GCCGCAGTCGGTGTCACGGGCCGGCTGCGTCGAGACGACAAGAGCACGTGGCTGGTGTGAGAGGACAGGAGCGGTCATGAACGCGACGACGACGGCAACGGTGACCAGAACCATGGTGCAGTGCCGTGGACTGGTGAAGGACCATCACGTGGGTGGGCCCGCCACCCGGGTGCTCGACGGGATCGACCTCACCGTTGACGAGGGTGAGTTCCTTGCGGTGATGGGGGCGTCGGGCTCGGGCAAGTCGACACTGTTGCACGCGATCAGCGGGATGGACCGGCCCACCGGTGGCACCGTGGTCCTCGACGGACAGGACCTCACCACCTTGGACGACGCCGCGATGAGCCACCTGCGACTGACCACGATGGGCTTCGTCTTCCAGCAGGCCCACTTCCTCGACAACCTGTCGATCCGCGACAACATCCTGCTCCCGGTGCTCAAGGCGACCCCTCGAGCGGCTGTGACCGGCGCCGTGGCCCGGGTGGATCGTCTGATGGAGCAGATGGGGATCTCCGCACTGGCCGGTCACGGCACCACCGAGGTCTCCGGTGGACAACTGCAGCGAGCGTCGATCTGTCGTGCCCTGGCACCCGAGCCCAGGATCGTGTTCGCCGACGAACCGACCGGAGCGCTCAACAGCACCATGACCGACGAGGTGATGGACGAACTCACCCGGATCCACCGCGACGGGACGACCCTGGCCATGGTCACCCATGATCCACGGTGCGCGGCCCGCGCCGATCGCGTGGTCTACCTGCGTGACGGGAGCCTGGTCGACACGTGCCACCTGGGACGCTGGGACAGCGAAGTCGCTCGAGGACGTGAGGATCACCTGCTGCGGTGGTTGACCGGTCACGGGTTCTGAGGCTCGCCGGGATCCTCGTACTGGCTCAGGTCCTCTCCAGCCGCACCCCGGTGGTGTCGAGCACGAGGTGACGATCGATCCCGAGACGGGAGAGGAAGGCGTCGTCATGGCTGACGACGACCAGGGCGCCACGGTAGCCGGCGAGGGCATCGACGAGTTGGTCCATGCTGGTCAGGTCGACGTTGTTGGTCGGCTCGTCGAGCACGAGCAGCTGCGCCGGTGGCTCGGCCAGCAGCAGTTGGGCGAGCGCGACGCGGAACCGTTCCCCACCGGACAGCTCGCCGATCCGTCGGTGAGGCACCGCTGCACGGAAGCCGAATCGGGCGAGCTTGGCGCGAACGGCGTGCGGATCGGCCCGGGGAGCAGCACGACGTACGGCGTCGAGCAGACTCTGTTCGTCGTCCAGGTGGTCGAGGCGTTGGGGCAGCATTGCGATCCGGTCGGTGTGCGCCACGATCCGCACCGCGCCCGATGGTGTCGACGGGCTGCACAGTCCTTGCAGCAGTCGGGTCTTGCCGATCCCGTTGGGGCCGGTGAGGGCGACGCGGCGCGGTCCGACGATCGGGATGACATCGCCAGCAGGGTTGACGAAATCGCAGATCCGACGACCGGCCGGCACCTCTGGGTCGGGCAGGTCGACCCGGATCCGCAGGTCATGGCGCAGCTCGGCGGCTCGTTCGGCCACTCGGTCGCGGGCGGCCTCGACCTTGTCGTCGACCTCGTTGCGCACCTTGCCCGCCGAGACCTGAGCCTCGGACTTGCGGTTGTTCATGATCATCTTCGGCTTGCGCCGGTTGTCGTGGTCGGACTGGGCGTAGCGCTGACGTCGGGCAAGCTTGGTCTGAGCCTCGATCCGTTGGCGTTCCTCGGTCCGCAACACCTGTTCGGCAGCGCGCAGCGCCTGTGCGGCCGCACGTTGTTCCTGCTCGACCTGGGCGCGGTGGCTGGAGTACGGCCCACCGTGCAGTGTGAGGTGGCCCGCCCGCAGCTCGGCGGTGCACTCCATCAGCTCCAGGAGGGCGACATCGTGGCTGACCACCACCAGGGTGTCGGGCCACGACCGGACCACCTCGTACAGCCGATCCCGCGAGCGGCGGTCGAGGTTGTTGGTGGGCTCGTCCAGCAGGGCGATCCTGGACCGCGTCAACCGCAGCCCGGCCAGTCCGACCAGCATGGCCTCACCACCCGACAGGGTGGACACCGTCCGGTCGAGGTCGATGTCGGGGAGCCCGAGCTCTGCGAGCAACGCCGTGGTCCGGGCCTCGAGGTCCCAGTCGGCGCCGATTCGGTCGAAGTGGATCGGTGAGGTGGAGCCGTCCTCGACCGCGCGGAGGGCCGCCAGAGTGGTACGCACGCCGAGCAGGCCGGCGACGCTCGCCTCGGTGTGCAGGGTGAGGTGTTGCGGCAGCAGGGCGACCGATCCGTGCGCGACGACGCGACCGGAGGTCGGCCGGAGCTCGCCGGCGACCAACCGCAGCAGGGTCGACTTCCCGGTGCCGTTGTCACCGACCAGACCGGTGTGGCCGGTGCCGATCGTGGCGGTGAGTCGGTCCAGGGCGGGGCTCCCGTCCGGCCACACGAAGCTGAGGTCGGAGAGGGTGATGGCTGGAGTGGGTGCGCTGGACATGGGGCCTCCACGAGTCGTCGTCGGTGACGCTGACGCGAGGCCGGGCACGGCCGGGCTGCGGTCAGCGTGGGGACAGGGTGGGGAGGTGGGTGATCAGCACGACACATCCATCGGGTCGGGGTCACAGACATTGCTGACGGTACGGTCTCCGCTTGCGGTCGACAACGGATTTTCCTGCACCCCGATGATCCGGACCCTACTGTGGGGTCATGGAGATCGATCCGGCCCGAGCCCTCGGTTGGCGACTGGGCGTGCAGGGTCTCGAGCCGTCATCGGTACGCCCGGTCGGCGAGGTGGTCGACCGTATGTTTGCCTTGCGTGGTTGGCCTCTGGATCGTGCCGAGCTCGCCGTGGCGGTCCGTCAACCCACCACTGACGATGATGTCGTGCAGCGGGCCCTGGACTCCGGTGAGCTGATTCGTAGCTATGCCTTCCGCGGCGGATCGTACGTGTTCACCCATCAGTTGGCCTCGATCGTCCTGACGGTACGGACGGCCACCGGCATGTGGCGGTCCCGTCGTTGGCAGGACCAGGGTGGGTTCGTCATCGATGACTGGGAGCCGCTGCGCGATGCCGTACGGGAGATGTTGTCCGACGGACCGTGCGGGCGAGAGGAGATCTCGGCTGAGCTGGCGAAGTCTGGAGGGCTGCGCGACCTGGCTCCGGCCGCCCTCGGAGCCGGTGCCGACAGTCTGTACAAGCCGCTCCACTGGTGGGGTGACATCTGTTTCGGTCCGACCCGCGACGGCAGGGCGACCTTTCGTCGGCTGGATGACGATCCACGCTGGCCGGGTCCGCCCGATGTCGACCAGGCCGGGCGCGACGCCTTACGAGCCTTCATTGCCGGCTACGGACCGGTGACCGAGGCCAACCTGCAGTACTGCTTCACCGAAGGTCTCAGCGTGCCGCGCAAGCGCGTTCGCGGTTGGCTCGACGATCTCGGCGATCGGATCGTCGGGACCGGGAGTGGCGACACCGCGGCGTGGGTCCGGGCCGATGATCTGGAGCAGATCAGGTCGTCCGAGCCGAGCGCGGCCACGCATCTGCTCCCGGGCCACGACCCGTGGCTCATGGTGCCGGGGACCGCCGATCGTCGACTGATCGATCCCGCGCACCGAGCCGCGGCTTCACGAGGCGCCAACCTGGTGATCCGCGGCGGCGTGGTGGTCGGGACCTGGCGTGGCCATCGTGACAGCGCCGAGATCGACTGGTTCGACGCAGCCTGACCTCAGGTCTGGTCCAGGTGGTGTTGGGCCAGCTCGAGGAAGGCCAGCGTGGTCGGGCTGGGATTGAAGTCACTCCAGGCCAGGTGGGTGACCCGGACCGGACCGCCGGTCACGGGGATCGTCCGCAACGCCGGATCGACCGGGACCACCGCCGGCGGGAGCAGGGTCACGGCCAGCCCATGGCGCACCAGGTCGAGGATCATGTCGGGGGCGGAGGCCTCGAAGGTCACCTCGCGGTGCAGCCCGGCAGCAGCGAAGGCCGCGTCGGTGGGGATCCGTCCCGTGCCACCGGCTGGGAAGTCGACGAAGGTCTCGTCGGCCAACTCGCTCAGCCGCAGGCGACGACGCGAGGCCAGACGATGCTCGGCCCCGACGACGGCGACATGGCGTTCCCTGGCAAGGATCTGGGACGCGACACGCTGCGGCGGGGAGGTCTCTGCCAGCCCGAGCACGGCGACATCCAGCAGGCCGTCGCGGATCTGGGGGAGGAACTCGTCACTGCTGCCACCACGCAGACGGATCTGCACTCCGGGATGCCTCTCGCGGAAGTCCCGAAGGGTGGCGGGGATGTCGATGACCGTGACCGTGGGGATCATGCCGATCAGGAGCTCGCCGGTGAGGTGCCCGGTGGTGGCGGCCGTGGCATCGGTCACGGCTCGTTCGGCGGCCTCGACGCTCTGGCGTGCTGCCGTCAGGAAGGCCTCGCCCGCTGCGGTGAGTTCGACTCGTCGGCTCGTCCGAGCGAACAGGATCACCCCCAACTCTCGTTCCAGGGCCTTGATCTGGTGGCTCAGCGCCGATTGCACGACGAAGCATCGCGCCGCCGCCCGGGTGAAGTTGCGTTCCTCGGCCACCGCGATCACGTAACGCAGCTGTTGCAGCTCCATGCAAGCATGATGCCACTGCATCGAAGTGATGAGAACAATGTGTTGGAGTCATCCTGGTGATGGACACACCATGGATCCGTGACCACGACCACCACACCCACAGTCCCGACCCTCGGATCGACGGACGGCCCGGGCCTGCCGATCGCGCGGATCGGACTGACCGCGATCGCCCCAGCCGTGTGGGGCACGACCTACATCGTGACGACCCACCTGCTGCCCGCAGGACACCCACTGTTCGCTGCCATGATGCGCGCCCTACCTGCCGGTCTGATCGCCATCGCCGTGTCGGGCCAGTTGCCCCGGGGGTCGTGGTGGTGGCGGAGCCTGGTGCTGGGCGTGCTCAACATGGCCGCCTTCTTCCCCCTGCTGTTCGTCGCGGCCCAACATCTACCCGGTGGCGTGGCCGCCACCCTTGGTGCGACCCAGCCCATGGTGGTCGCCTTCCTTGCGGTCGCACTGCTGCGGGAACGCTTGTCAGCCTGGCGACTGCTCTGGGGTGTGGTCGGACTCCTCGGTGTCGGTCTGGTCGTGCTGGGCCCGGGCGCCGGGCTCGACGCGGTCGGGGTCGTGGCCGGTGTCGTCGGCGCCCTGTCCATGGGGACCGGGGTCGTGCTGACCAAGCGGTGGGGGCTGCCAGCCGGGGTCTCGGCCGTCGGACTGGCCGGCTGGCAACTCAGCGCCGGCGGACTGGTCCTGCTGGTGCCTGCCCTGGTCGTCGACGGCATCCCCGCCGGCCTTGATGCCGAGGCCGTGGCCGGCTACGCCTGGTTGGGTCTGGTCGGGGCCCTGCTGACCTACAGTCTGTGGTTCGCCGGGATCCGTCGTCTGCCCGTCACCGCGACCGCACTGCTCGGGTTGCTGTCACCGCTGGTCGCGGCCGTCCTGGGAGCAGTCCTGGTCGGCGAGGCGCTCACGGCCGTCCAACTCCTTGGTTTTGGTCTTGCCCTGACGGCCATGGTGGCCGGTCAACTCGTGCCCCGCCGCAGGAGATCTGTGACCAGCACCTGATCCGATTGCCGGGCGGCCAGGGGAGTGGTGTCGGGTGTGTGGTGGGCCCCGTGGGATTCGAACCCACAACCTACGGATTAAAAGTCCGCAGCTCTAACCATTGAGCTAGAGGCCCGCTGTGCCGCGCGCGTCAGCTTAGCGCGCGGTTCGCGGCCGGTGCGACTTCCGCGGGTGGTCGAGGGCACGCGGCCGCTGGGCGGACCGGTGGGTGCACCGGCTCGGCGTAGAGTCGCGCCATGGCGACTCTCGATGATGTCCGCGCCATCGTCCGGGACCTGCCAGGTCTCACCGAGACCGGGGTCCGGGGTGCCGGCACAGCCGGATGGCGGACCACCCGGGGCTTGGTCGTGTGGGAGCGCGGTCCGAGCAAGGCCGACCTGCGTCGCTTGGCCGAGGAGGGCGCGAGTTGGCCCGACGGCGTCGTGCTCGGACTGGCTGTCGACGGTCTCGAGGCCAAGGACGAACTGATCGCTGCCTTCGACGAGATCTGTTTCACGATTGCACACTTCGACGGCTATCCGGCGGTGTTGTTGCGGCTGGACGCGACGCCGTACGACCAACTCCGCGAGCTCGTCACCGACGCCTGGCTGACCAAGGCACCGCCGAAGCTGCGTCAGGAGTGGCTCGCCGACAACGGGCTCGAGTGAGCTTCACCACCAGGTGAGTTCCTCGGTGGTC
>DVLP01000075.1 GCA_018715445.1 Candidatus Avipropionibacterium avicola
CGACCCCGTCGACATATCGGAGCCACGAATCGTGAACTCCTTCAGCGCATCACCGGTCTTATCCAGCGCCCACTTGCCCTTGTCGGCGGCCGACACCAGAAGGCCGAAAGCCTCTTCGCCAGAGAACCCCAGCGCCCGGAAGTTCGTGCCGTACTCATTCATGATCTCAGGCAGCTCGTCACGCATCGCAGCGGGGACGCGCTGCATCGCCGCGGTCATCAGATCCGCCGCCTGCTCCACATCCGACGCCAGGCCGTTCTGGATCAGCTGCCCCGCAGTCTGCGTCGCTTCCTCCATCGACACGCCGAACGTCGACGTGAATGCGAGGAAGTTGTCCGCCAGCTCCGCGGCGGTCTGCTCCCCCTCGAAACCGAGGTAGTCAAACTGCGACGACAGTGACCCGACCGCCAGCGCAGCTTCCTCCGTCGACCCAGCCAGCCCACTACGCATCACGGAGCTGACCTCGTCAGCCATGCCGGCCGCAGCCTGCCCCGTGAGACCCAGCTGGCCGTTCATCATGTCGATGGCACCGGCAGACTCCAGGATCTCCTGAGCTCCCATCGCCAACCCGAGACCGCCCATCGCCGCGGCAGCCGCCCCGGCAACGTCTTCCATCCCGGACAGGGACGACTCCAGGTCATCGGTGGCGTCGGCCGCGCCCTTCGCGGACTGCGCCGACTTGTCATGCGCGGCCTTGAGCTGCAGCTCAGCGACCTCGGCACGCTCCGTCGCGGTTTCCGACTGCGACCGTTCCTTCTTCACCCGGCCCTCAGCCTGGGCCACAGCAACCGCGGACCGGTCGGCCTGCTTTCGGGCCTGCTCCAACTCACGCTCAGCCTTCGCGACCTCACGCGACCCTTCGCCATGCTCCATCTTCGCCAGCGCCAGCTGCACCTCAGCCGACTCGGCCTTCTGCGTCGCAGCCACCGACGCCTGACGGGCATCATCGGTCTGCTGCTCAGCAGCCTTGACCTTGTCGGCGGCGGCCTGCGACTTCAAACGCGCATCCTCAAGGCGATTTTCCGCCGCGACGATCGACGCCGCGCGGGCTTCCCCACCCTCGCGGACAGCCTGCAGATCCTGCTCCGCCGCACCCAACCGGGCCGACATGGCCTCCTGCGTCCGGCGTGCGTCCTCGACCTTCGCCTCGGCAGCCATGATCTGCCCAGCCGACGCGGTGCCCTCGGCACGGAGATTCTCCAGCTTCTGCTCCGCCACGCCCAGATCGGCCGTCGCTCCGGCTTCCCTCTGGCGGGCGGCGGCGACCTTCTGCGACGCAGACTGCATGGCCTTAGCCATCTCGTCCGCCGCAGACTGCCCACCAGCCTTGCCCGCCTCGCCCAGGCCCTTCTCCAGATGCTTGCCGGCAGACTTCGACGCCTGCCCTGCACCCTTCTCCACCTCGGCGATGAAGCCTTTCATTGACGCGAGCACCGGAACCCACACAGCAGACATGGACACCCCTCCTAGAGGTCGGCGAGGAAGTCGAGGACTTCCTCTTGATCGTTATCTCCCAGGTCGCCGCCCATATCGTGCTGGCCCTTGGGCTTCTCCCACGGGAACCGCGGCATGTGGTCGGCGGGCATCTTTGCCTTCTTGTCACCCGCCGCCTGGGCTGTGACCACCGTGTTCTCCATGACTGCCCACTGCAGTGCCCACAGCAGCGCGTGGAGGTAGTCGTACTCGACGCCGTTGGTCTCGTGGCGGGTATGCGGGCCCGACGGCGGCAGACCCTGGGCAAGGACGCGGAGCTTGCGCAGCGTGATTTCGCCACGCCAGTACGCGCCCATCACGTCCCGCCCGTAGGTCCGCTCAAGGGCGGCTTCTAGCGCTTCCGGCCCGCCGCACGCCGCTGCGAGCGATTGCGCCGAGTAGGGCGACCCTCAGAATCGGTATCGACCTCCTCGCGGGTCTTCGCGACGACGACCTCCACGATCATCTTCGGGGTGCCACCAGCCTCGACGAACCGCTCCCACTCGTCCTCTCCCATCCAGAAAACGGCGATGTCGGTGATCGACGCGCCGGAATCTTCGCGGATCTCAGCGAGCTCGTCCCAGTCGTCCTCGGACAGCGACATGTTGTCGCGGATGGAGAAGGTCAGCTTCTTCCCCTTGTGGTCGCCAGCGCGGGCGGTGAAGTCGAAGCCGATTCGGCCTTCCTCGACTCCGGTGGCCTCCGCACGCTGGGCGAGCAGAGCATCAAGATCGAAATTGGACATGGCAAGTCTCCTTAGAAGTTTGAGGGCAGGTCCCGTTACGCGAGCAGAAAATTGAAGGTGGGGCGGGCGAGACCTGCCGAGGTTCCCGCCCCGCCCCACCGGTGGGGTCCGCCAGCTAGGCGGCGTTGATGGTCACGGCCAGCGCCTTCGACGCCACCAGACCCGCGCCATCGGTGACCTTGAAGGTGACCTCATCGAGGTCCTCGGTGGTCGGGGTGCCGGAGATCGTGCCGTCCGCGGACAGCGACAGACCGTCCGGCAGGGACGAACCGGCATCGACGGACCAGGTGTAAGACCCGGTGCCGCCCGTGGCCGACAGCTTCGCGGTGTACTCCTGGCCGACGGTGCCCTCCGGCAGCGACGCCGACGTCACGGTCAGAGCCGCGACACCATCGGTGGCGGAGGTGATCTCACCCGCCGCCTTCCAGTCCTCGTTGAACTGCCAACGGGCCGTGTTGCCCACCGCCTCCGGCTGCGACTCCCGGTACTCGTGACCAGCCGGGAACGTCGTGTACGTCATCTCCAGGCCGAAGATCTCATCCTTCTTCAGCACCAGAGCACCACGCTCGGAAATCTGGGCGTCGAGGAACGTCACGCGCTTGTGCTTGCGCTTGTCGATCATGTCGACGTTGAGCTGCACATGCTCGAACTCCGGCAGCGACTTCTGCCAGAAACCCTGACCTCCGCCGGCGAGGTCCTCCAGGTCGCCCTGGGGGACGCCGAGGAACCGGGCGAGCTGGCCCGGGCCGGTCTCCCACAGCGTCATCTTGACGCTGGTGGTGGCCTGGGTGATGTCGACGCGAATCGCCGACGCCTCCTGCCACGGGATGTACTCCTGCTTCTCCTCGTCGAAGGAAATCTCGACGCCGTCCGGGCTGATGTAACCCAGGTTGTGGAAGATGGAGTCGTCGTACTTGTCGGTGATCTCACCGACGGTGGTGCCCACCGGGGCGGTACGCACCGCGCCGGTCAGTGCGACACGCGCCGCACCGGCATTGAAGCCCTCCAGGACTCGCTGATCAGCCATGCTGGATCCTCCTTATGGATCACGAAAACCCCCAGGGGCCAGCGGCCCGAGGGGGTTCGAAAATGTGTTGTTGGTCTAGCTGTGCAAGGTGAGGTCGCAGATGACGCCGACCGCCCGCACGTTGGGGTTCAGGTCCTCACGCGACCCGAAAGCCGGGCAGTCCACGTCTGTGACGTCGGTGCCGGCGATGTGCGGCAGTTGGTGCAGCACCAGCCGCAGCCGCTTGGCCACTTGCATGGCCTGCGCCCGCGACGGGGCAAAGACCTCGACGTCCAGGGGGACGCCGTCGAGGCGGACAGGGAAATCCTCGCCGCCCCACGCCACGGCCCGCTGCTCACCGGGGAGGACGTCGATGGTGACGCACGGAAGCATCGCGTCGAGCTCATCGAGCGGCGGCAGCGCATCACCGACGGTGACTCCGGGCATCTGCTCAGAGACGATGCCGATGACCTGCATCAGCACGTCGATATCATCATTCATCGGCGTACAGCCCTTCCGGCGTTGCGGGCGATGCGACCGACGCGCCGCTCGTCCTTCGGGTTGGTCGGTTCGACGACGACGTCGACCGATGTGCGGCCGGTGGGTAGCGGGTGGTCCCGGATCGACACGGATGCGTCGATTCCGGTTTTCGCCAGTTCCCGCCGGATCCGCGCTGTCATCCGCGACGCTCTGCCGCGCACGGCTGCCTTCACCTGCGCCTGCGCATTGGCCAGGGCGAAGATCTCGTCCCGATCCAGTTCAATATCCGCCATCGTCAGCCCTTCCATCTCGTGACGGTCAGCTCGTCGTGCCCCAGCCTGGGGTGCACGAAGTGCGCGATCTCGCCCTCCACCGACAGCACACCGTCGATACCGTCGACCAGCACACCATCCGCGGCCGTCAGGCCGGTGAGGTGCTGTCCGGGGCGGGTGATGATCCGCCACGACGTCGCAACGTGGACGCGGGTGCCTCCCTGGTCCTCCTCGATGAGGCTGACCGGCTGACATTCCAC
>DVLP01000076.1 GCA_018715445.1 Candidatus Avipropionibacterium avicola
GCCGCTGATGGTCGGCGTCGTCGCCCTGACGGTGATCGCGGTCGTCGTCACGGCGGTGGCCGTACGGTTCCACTGGGGCCCCGGCGGGGCGATCTTCCAGCTCTTCGGCGCCGGGGCCTGTCTCTCCCTGCCGGCCACGGCCAGCACCTTCGGGGCGGTCATCGGGATCGGCCTGGGAGCAGTCCTGTTCAGCCTGGTGGTCACCACCGTGTTGTCGGTGCGGCGGATCCGGGCCCGTGACGTCTTCGCCCCCATCGACCCGGTGTCACTGGGGACCGCGAGTGCCGAGGTCCTGCTCACCACCGGGATCGGTGTCTTCCTGGCCAGCACCGTGGCCGCGGTCCTGGTCCATGGTCACTGGTACTGGGCGACGGTCGCCGCTGTCGCGGCCGTCACCGGCAAGGACCTCCACGCCCGACTCGCGCGCGGCACCCTTCGGTTCCTGGGGACGGCGGTGGGTGTCGCCCTGGCTGCGTGCCTGTTCGCCCTGCAACCTCCACTGCTGGTGCTGATCCTGATCGCCTGCCTCTGTCAGGGCGCGATCGAGTTGTTGGTGATGCGCAACTACGGGCTGGCGATGATGTTGATCACCGTCATCGCGCTGACGATGGTGCACCTGGCCTCCCCCGAGGCCCCCGGGGCGCTGGCCTTCGACCGGTTGGTCGAGACCACGATCGGTGTGGTCATCGGCTCCCTGGTGACGATCGGTTCATCGGTCGTGCTCGCCAGGCTGAAGCCGGCCGACTGATCCGTACCGGACTGGTTAGGCTCGGCAGGTGCACAACGGCGGAGTGATCGACCGGGTGGCGGACCAGCTACCTCCGGCTGCGTTCTCCTTCGTGATGGCCGCCGGGATCGTGTCGGTGTCGTTGATGATGCACGACCTGCTCGTGCTCTCGCGGATCCTCATGGTGCTGGCGATCCTGGGCTACCTGGTGTTGATCGGGCTGACCCTGCGACAACTGCTGCACCATCGCTCACGGGTCCGAGGCAATGTCTCGGCGCCGCCCAGTCGGTTCGGTTATGCGACCTTCGTCGCGGCCTCGGGTGTGCTCGGCACCCGGCTCGTCCTGCTCGGGGTCCCGGTCATCCCGCTGGTCCAACTGCTGGTCGCGATCTCGGCGGCCGTCGTGATCGGGCAGTGGATCGTCAGGGCGACACGCCGCGACGTGGCCCCGTGGTGGCGGGTCGTCGACGGCTCCTGGTTCCTGGCCGCGGTTGCCTGTCACTCGATCGGCGTGCTGGCCGCCAGCATCGCTGCGGTCCGCCCGGCGGCGGCCGTCGGCCTGGTCGTGGTCGCGCTGACGGCCTGGGTCGCCGGGATCGTCGCGTACGGCATCGTGCTGCGCGGGGTCCTCACCCGAGCCGGTCGACGCCAGATCGGTGCCAAGGACCTGACCGCGCCGTACTGGATCACGATGGGGGCCTGTGCGATCACCGTGCTGGACTCGGTCAAGCTGGCTGTGCTGCCCCCGGAGGTGGTGCCGCCGGCGGTGCACCAGGTGGTCTCCTGGGTCGGGGTCGGTTTCTGGGTGCTCGCGACCCTGTTGATCCCGGTGATCCTGGCAGCCGGATGGTGGCGCCACATCCGCCACCGGATCCCGCTGGACAGTCCGACCACCTTGTGGAGCATCGTCTTCCCGCTCGGGATGTACGACGTCGCCTCGACCCTGATGGCCACCACGCACCAGTTCTGGCTGGCCAGAGTGATCGGGGAGGTCGGGGTGTGGATCGCCCTGGCAGCCTGGTTGGTGACCGCGGTCCTGCTGACCTCGCGGATCGTTGCCCTGATCCGGGGGCCGGAGCCGTCCTGAGCCCCCCGAAGACGACGAGGGCCGGACCTTGAACAGGCCCGGCCTCATCACATTGGCGGAGGATAGGGGATTCGAACCCCTGAGGGCTTGCACCCAACCCGCTTTCCAAGCGAGCGCCATAGGCCACTAGGCGAATCCTCCGCAGAGGAGGGTACCGGATCGGCTGCGCGCGGGCGAATCCGTACGGTCACCCTGCGACCACCGACAGCAGTTCGGTGGGGCGGGATTCGCTGCCGCTGATCAGCAGGAGTTCGTCGTTCAGGATGTGGAAGTACGAGGACGGCAGGGGGGTGGAACGGACGGCACCCGTGCGGTCCACGGCCACGCAGTCGCCGTCCTCGGGACTGATCCAGACGTACTCGCCCACCCCCGCGACCAGGAACTCGGTGCCGGGTGGCAGCGCGACCTTCCCGACCGAGACCTCCTTCTCGTCGAGTCGGCGTGACAACAGCTTCGGCTCGGCCTCGGGCGAGACCTGCCACAGCAGGCGGCTGTCGATCGAGGGCGAGAGCACCATCCGGCCGGTGGTGGTGGCCACGACTTGGCCGTCATTGAGCCGTACCAGCTCGTACGGGCGGGTGGCGTCGTCGTCACCCTCGCCGAAGAGCACGACGAACTCGGGATGCTGTTGGTGCCCGTCGATCTCGCGCCCGGCCAGGGGAAGCTGCCACAGTTCCTCCCCGTTCTCGAGGTCGAACCCGGACAGCACCGGGCCGACGGAGTCACTGGCCAACCAACCGAGCCCCACGACCCCACGGATCCCCATGGCCACCAGACCTTCGCGACGCCACAACTGCTCGCCGGAGTCGGCAGCCAGGGCCACCGTCGCGAACTCGTCCTCCGGATCGGGGACCCAGTTGCCCTCGCCGCCGCCGTTCACGGTGATCAGGACCACCGAGGCATTGGCGTCGACCGCTCGGACCTGGAGTGATCCGTCGGTCCACCGTTCCTGGCCGTCGGGCACCGGCGGCTCGACCTCGGCGGTCCAGCGCACCGAGGCGTCGGCGGCGCTGAACGCGACCATGCCGTACCCGCTGGAGCGGGTGGTGGTGTCGGTCGGGCAGCGGTCGGCGTTGCCCGGGCAGGGGCTGAGCCAGTACCGCTGGACGATCAGCCCGTCCTTGCCGTCGTCGACGGCCACCACGTCGTCGTTCTGCACCTTGAGCGCGTCGGTCTCGCCGGGGATCTCGTCGGGCAGGTCGTCGTCGGTCCAGACCACGCTGCCGTCACTGAGGTTCAGCACGGTGAAGGCTCGACCGTGCTTGGCGTTCTGGCCGATGACCAGGACGCGTTCACCGAGCAAGGTGGACCCGTAGGCCGAGACCACGACGCTGTCGGAGGGGGCCTGCCACAGGCTGGTCACCGCCAGCTCTGCGGCGGGTTCGTCCTCGTACGGCACCGGGACGTCCGAGGTCGGGGTGGCGATGGCATCGGGATCGGACACCAGGCTGCAGCCCGGCAGGGTCAGGGCGGCGGACGAGCACAACGCGGCAGTCAGCAGGGTGCGGCGGGGGAGCGGCATGGACCCATCCTCGCCCCGGTACGGGTCGCGACCAAGGACCAGCCCCGAGGTGTCAGCCGGTGAACAGCTCCAGCGCCACCACGACCGTGGCTCCCAGCCCCACGACCTTGACGATCTCGGTGACCACGTACGCATGGTGTGCCCGGGACCGCGGGACGTCCTCGCCGGCCAACACCCGATCCGAGCGACGCGACAGCCGCGGTCGGATCACCGCCATCTGGACCACCAGGAGCACGATGGTGACGGAGGCGCAGATCAGCAGGGCCGGACTGCGCTGCCCGAGCAACAGGGCGAGCAGGACGCCGACGGCCAGGACACACTCCACCGCGTTGAGGGCGGCGAACACCAGCCGCCCGATCCCCAACCCGAGCGGCACCGTGACACCCGGGGCACGGAACTTCAACGGTGCCTCCAGGAACGAGATGGCCAACACCATCCCCAGCCAGATCGCTGCGGCTGCGCCCACCCAGGTGTTCATGGGTCCAGTCTTCCATCGGCCCCTCGACGAGCTCGGGGGCCGTGGGGGAGGCTCGAGGGTCGTGGGCTGGTTGGGCTCGGGTCGCAGTTGCGACTACACTCGTCGCCAGCCCCCCGCGTGGCGGCATCTCGCCCAACTCCCCCAGGGTCGGAAGACAGCAAGGGTCAGTGAGCTCTGTCGGGTACGCGGGGGGTCCTTCATGCCCTGCGACGCGGGAAACGGCGCTGGAAACATGACGCGACCGAGGGCGATTCGGGCCCGTAACCGGTTGCGGGGCCACGGTCGGGGCACGAATTCAGCGGCATCGCCGCCCAGCCACCTCCGGACCGGGCTCGAACCCGTCCGCGAGGGCTGCGGCCTGGTTCCGTCCTGTCGCCGGTGGCGGCTAGGGTCTGATGCGTGACCGAGGACCCGACTGCCGTGGATGCGCTCATCGCCGAGCCGGAGGGTGCGCGTACCCAGGCGGCGCCGCTGGCGCTGTACCGGCGGTACCGTCCGGACACCTTCGCCGACCTGATCGGCCAGGACCATGTCACCGCGCCGTTGCAGCGTGCCCTCACCAACAACAAGGTGAACCACGCCTACCTGTTCTCCGGCCCCCGTGGCTGTGGCAAGACCACCAGTGCCCGGATCCTGGCGCGGGCGCTGAACTGCGAGCAGGGCCCGACCCCGACGCCGTGCGGCGAGTGCCAGTCGTGTCGGGATCTGGCCCGTGGCGGGCCGGGCAGCATCGACGTGATCGAGATCGACGCCGCCTCCCACGGTGGTGTGGACGACGCCCGTGACCTGCGTGACCGGGCGTTCTTCGCGCCGGTGAGCAGCCGCTACAAGGTCTACATCATCGATGAGGCCCACATGGTGACCGCGGCCGGTTTCAACGCGTTGCTGAAGTTGGTGGAGGAGCCGCCGCCGCACGTGAAGTTCGTCTTCGCGACGACCGAGCCGGAGAAGGTGATCGGCACCATCCGGTCGCGGACCCACCACTACCCGTTCCGGTTGGTGCCGCCGAAGGTGTTGGGCGCCTACCTGGCCGAGTTGTGTGAAGCCGAGGGAGTGGCCGTCGAGGAGTCGGTGCTGCCGCTGGTGGTACGAGCCGGGGCCGGCTCGGTCCGCGACTCGCTCTCGGTGCTCGACCAACTGTTGGGCGGTGCCGCCGACGACGGAGTCTCCTACACCCAGGCCGCTGCGCTGCTGGGCTACACCCCGGACTCGTTGCTCGACGAGGTGCTGGACGCCGTCGCCGCCGGGGATGCCGGAGGGGTCTTCTCCGCGGTCGACAAGGTGATCGAGGTCGGCCAGGACCCCCGTCGCTTCGCCGAGGACCTGCTGCGCCGATTGCGTGACCTGGTGATCGTGGCAGCAGTCCCCGACGCGGTCAGCTCCGGGCTGGTCGACGTCGCCGGTGACCAGGCCGAGCGCCTCCAGAACCAGGCCGCCAGCCTCGGTGCCGGTGAGCTGACCCGCGCCGCCGAGGTGATCGCCGCCGGACTGACCGAGATGCGTGGCACCACCGCGCCCCGGCTGCACCTGGAGCTGATGTGTTCACGCGTCCTGCTCCCCGAGGCCGACCTGGACGGTCGCGGCCTGCACGCCCGGATCGACCGCCTGGAACGGGTCGTCGGCATGAACGCCGGCGCCCCCCTGCCCCAGACGGCCCCCGTGCCCGCACCCACGACGTCCCCCGAACCGGTACGCCCCACGTCCCCCGAGCCCGTACGCTCCACGTCCCCCGAGCCCGTCGAGAGATCCGAGCCCGTACGTCCCACCTCCCCCGAGCCCGTCGAGGGGTCCGCATCGTCCCTCGAGCCTGTCGAGGGGTCTGCGCCCGTACGTCCCACGTCCGCCGAGCCGGTACGTTCCACGCCCCCCGAGCCCGTCGAGGGGCCCGCTGCAACCTCGCCAGCGCCCACCCAGCCTGCGGCCGAGTCCGCCACCACCGGGATGGGGACGGCCGATGTCCGTCGGCTCTGGCCCGATGTCCTGGAGGCGGTCAAGCGGCGACGCCGCTACACCTGGATCCTGCTGAGTCAGAACTCGCACGTGATGGAGGCCGGGGACGGACGACTCACCCTCGGGTTGGCGAACCCTGGCGCCCGGGACGCGTTCTCCAAGGGCGGTTCCGAGGAGATCCTGACCGATGCCCTGGCCGAGGTGCTCGGCACCCGCTTCACGGTCCAGGCGATCGTCGACCCCGGTGACGGTCCCTCGCGTGGGGGAGGGTCGAGCGGTCCCGGCCCGGCACCGTCCTCGCCGCCACCCCAACCCACCCCGGCCGCCACGCCGCCTCCTGTCGCCTCCGCACCGACGAACGCACCGACCGCCCCGCCGATGGACGACGGTCCCCAACCCGGTCCCGCACCGGAGCGACCGGAGGCGAACGGTGCCCAGCGTGAGACCCGACCGGATCCGACTGCCGTCGGTGCGATCAGCCAGCAGAGCCCGGTCGCAGCACCGAGCAGCCCGACCAGTCCGGAGGCGCAGGCCGCCGCCGTACGAGCACGGGAGTCGATCCGGGCGACCCGGCACGCCGGGGGTGCGGTGCCGCCGCCCGAGGATGACGAACCTGAACCGGACGTCGACCAGTGGGTCGATCGTGACGACGAGGTGATGGACGACAGCTTCGGCTCCCACACCGAACTGCTGGCCCGTCATCTGGACGCCGAGATCATCGAGGACGAGGAGGTCGGCTGACGTCCCGCGGGTCGTCCCGACAGCGTCATGGTCCGCGTGCTCCTGATGTGTGGCCCGGCCGGCTCCGGCAAGTCGACGGTGGCGCGTCGGTTCGAGGCTGAGGGCATGGTCCGGCTCTCGGTCGATGCCGAGGCCTGGGCTCGGGGATGGCGCAGCATGCCGATCCCCGAGGACGTCGAGGCAGGGATCATCGCCGAGCTGCGGGCACGGCTGGTCGCCTCGGTCGGCGAGGGGCGTGACGTGGTGGTGGACCTGTCGTTCTGGTCGCGGGCGATGCGTGAGCAGTGGCGTCGGTTCGTGGCCGATCTGGGAGTGGCCGCCGAGACCGTCTGGGTGAGCACCGATCGTCGGACGGCCCTGGACAGGATCCGGCGGCGGGCCGGACAGGATGCCGACGACTTCTGCCTCGACGAGGACCTGGCGAACCAGTACCACGACGGCTTCGAGCCGCCGACTCCCGAGGAGGGGCCGCTCACCGTCATCCGGACCTGACACCGCGACGCGAACGCGTACGGCGTGGGGCCTGGGCGGGACGCGCTCCTGTCAGGCAGGACGGCTACGCTGGAGTCGTCTGCGCCACTGCGGACGATCACGACCCACGTGCCACAGATGGAGGAATCGTGTTCGGCGACACCGACATGAACGCGCTGCTCGAGCAGGCCCAGGCCATGCAGGCCCAGCTGCAGCAAGCCCAGGAAGAGCTGGCCGAGACCGAGGTGACCGGGACCGCCGGCGGCGATCTGGTCACGGCGACCATGAACGGGTCGATGGAGCTGCTGACGCTCGACATCCGTCCCGAAGCCGTCGACCCCGATGACCTCGAAGGACTCTCCGACCTGGTGGTCGCCGCAGTGCGCGACGCCCAGCACAACGTCCAGGCCCTCGCCAGCTCCAAGCTCGGTCCGTTGGCCGGTGGCGGCGGCGACGCCCTCGGCGGGATGGGCCTGCCCGGCCTGGGTGGCTGAGAGTGTACGAAGGCCCGATCCAGGACCTGATCGACGAGCTGGGACGCCTTCCCGGGATCGGGCCCAAGAGCGCGCAACGCATCGCCTTCCACCTGCTGGCCGCCGAGCCCGACGACGTGGAACGCTTGGCGACCGCACTGACCACGGTCAAGGCGACCGTGAAGTTCTGTGAGGTCTGCTTCAACGTCTCCTCCGACGACCGCTGCCGGATCTGCCGGGACCCGCGTCGTGACGACTCGATGATCTGTGTGGTCGAGGAGTCCAAGGACGTCCCGGTGATCGAGCGGACCAGGGAGTTCCGGGGTCGCTACCACGTACTGGGCGGGGCGATCAGCCCGATCGACGGCATCGGCCCCGACCAGTTGAGGATCCGTGAGCTGCTGCAACGGATGGCCGACGGCACCGTCACCGAGGTGATCATCGCCACCGACCCCAACCTGGAAGGGGAGGCGACCGCCTCGTACCTGTCACGGTTGTTGTTGCCGATGGGGGTCAAGGTGGCCCGATTGGCCAGCGGCCTGCCGGTCGGTGGTGACCTGGAGTACGCCGACGAGGTCACCCTGGGGCGCGCCTTCGAGGGTCGCCGCTACGTCGAGGCCTGACCGCCGCGTCGCGCTGGCTTGCGTCGCACGACTCAGTCGGGTGACCGGTCCGGTTCGAGGGGGATGTCGACCCCTCCGCCGGGACGGGGCTCGAGGTCGAGGGCGGTGATGTCATCGACACCGAGGTCGTCGAGGTCAACGGTGCAGCCGATGACCTTCGCGAAGGTGAACGTGTTGCAGCTGTCCAGCTCGGGTGGGCACACCAAGGCATAGGTGCGCAGCAGGTGGAGGCCCTCCGGCAGCACGAAGGACCATGCCAGAGGGGGATCCCCGGGGACCGAGCCGGGTTCGTCATGGTCGACGAGCCACTGCGTGACTGCTGACCGTACGGCTTCGCCCAACCGCACGGACTCGGGCTCGGACAGCCGCGGCGCCAGTCGGGAGCTCGGGGCGACCAACTGACCGTCGGCGTCCTTGCCGACCGAGCAGGACCACGACGATGCCGCGCGCAGGGCGTTCACCCGGTCGGGATGGGTCATCATCGCGACCCGGGGCAGATCCGGCTCCGGTCGTGGAGCCGCCGCCACCTCGGACGGCGGCACCAGGTCGAGTTGCAGCAGGTCCAGGGGAAGGATCGCGGAGCGTTCGGCGTGCCAGACCGCCATCGCCCGATCGATCTGCCCGAGCACCGTGGCACGGCTCCGGTCGGTCAGCTCGGCCCCGACCTGGATCGTGCCGCGACGCCCGGCAGCTGCCGGGTCGGGCCTCGACATCGCTGCCAGGGTGAGGGATTCGTCGGCAAAGGCCCGTTCCAGGGATCGCAGGTCGTCCGCCACCCACCGACCGTGCTCGACCGCGGCCCGCAGCAGATCGTCGGTGAGCCGAGCGACCTCCACGATGGCATCGGGGTCGTCGACGACGGCGTACCGAGCCCGGATGATCGGGACCGGCACCGGCCCGCCGATGTCGCGGGAGGCACTGATCACCCGCAGCTGTCCGGGATACAGCCGGTCGGCGGTGGCCTGGGCCTGGTCCTCGGGGCTGCGGGTGCAGCCTGACACCAGCGTGGCCAGACCGGCCAGCACACCACCGACCATGACCGACCTCAGCATCCCCCGTCGCGTGACCCCCATGGCGACAGTGTGACACCCCGGATGGCCAAGCACGGCAGGAACCTGACGGGTCGACAGGGGATCACCACGCGGTGATGCAGGCTCAGGTCATCGCGGCCAACCCTTCGTCGATCTGGACCCGGACCAGCTCGGCGTACTTGGCGGAGACCGGGAGGGTGCTCGGACCGAACCTGCGCTCGTACTCCTTGGTGACCGCGCCGCGTGCGGCACCGGAGTAGTGGGTGAGCGGGATCATCCGCACCGGACGGCCGATGATGCTGGGGGCGTCGGCCAGGATGGCACGGACCTTGGTGCCGAAGGCGAGGAAGACCGGATCGGCATTGCCGGCAGCGGTGACCTCGGCGATGAGCTCGGTCAGGGCACCCTGCTCAGGATTGACCAGGGCCGACCGGGTCTCGATCACCGCCGGCAACAGATCGGTCATGTAGGCGCCCCACGCCGGTGTGCCACGCAGGGCCTCGCCGAGGACGTGGTCGTTGGACTTGGCGGCAGTGTGGAAGTTTGCCCAGTCCCGACTGGCGAACCCGTCGCCGGGGTTGAGCCCGACGGTCACCAGGTCGACATGCAGCACCTGGAGCAGCTCCGGTGTGACTGCAGGGAAGGCGAGGTCGTCAGCAGTCACCGGTACGGTCCCGGCGGGATCGCCCCAGACCGCCCAACTGGCATGGCGGCCGTAGGCGCCGCGGATCCGATCGAAGTCCTCGGCAGTGATCATCGGTGTCCTCTCTGGTGGGGGTATCCACCGTAGGGCGCGGCCCTGACAGTCGAGTTCCGGGTGGCCCGCGACCACCCTGTCGGAGGGTGGTCCTAGGTTGGCGTGATCAGGTCGTCGAGGGGCAGGGGAACGTTGTGGGGTCGAGCAACGAGTTCATGGTGTGGTTCCCACGCCAGCACTGGGCGCGGATCGCCGACCGGGTGGCAGCACTCAAGGAGCCGTCGGCCCTGGTTGGCCTCCCGACGTCGGGCTTCCCCGGAGTGCTGGAGCTCGACGGCACCGATCCCTGCTGGCGCCTGAACATGGGTCGGGGGTGGTTTGACGGCCTCGTGGGCTGCTCGGTCGACGCGCACGTGCTGGCCCGGCCCGGGTGGACGCCGGAGGCGCTGAAGGCCTTCCTCGAGATGCGGGACGAGTATGCGGTACGGGGGACGGGCGGGCAGATCCAGCTCACCGCGGCAGCGTTGGCGACCTGGCTCCAGGCTCCCTTGTTGGCCGAGCGTCGTGACGACGTGGGCATCGAACTGTCCTTCGTCCAGGCGGACGGGACGGTCGTGGCTGCCGAGCTCCAGGACGGTGATGCCGCCCCGCTGCGACAGCAGTTCTTCACCGACGGCCTGAGCGCCGATCTGGTCCGCCGACCGGAGCTGCTGTTCGACGAGTCGGAGGTGTCACCATTGCCGCGCGATCTCGGCGGCGAGCTGCGCGAGCGCGCCAAAGCCGTACAGCTGGCGGTCACAGACTTCCAGGACTGGGCAGGACAGGACGCCTCCGCGGTCCCGTACCGGGCAGCGCTCGGCCCGCAGGATCTGGTGCTCACCGACCCGGACGAGGTCGACCAGCAACACCCCGGGCTCGTCTCGGCTGAGCTGCCCGACGGGCGCCGGGTCGAGTTGCTCGCCGATCGTGACGCTTCGCCCTTTCACGTACGGTGCGAGGTCGACGGTGCCGAGCAGGCCCACACCGATCCGGTCACCGGTCTGGTCGCATCGTCGGTCATCGTCGAGGACTGGGTCGACTGGATCCTTGAGCAGTCGGTGCCGGACCGCCGCGAGACGGAGCGCCCCTGGACCGGGACCGACGTGTCCGCGGTTCTGACCCGGGCCGAGCGCAACATCGTCGCCTACCACGAGCAGCAGATCGCACCGAGTGGATTCAGCACCGGCGCCGAGCTGCAGGACTGGATCCACGAGGTCCTGGAGCCGACGACGATCCGTCCGAAGGTCAGCGTGCTGGATGACATTGGGTGTGCGATGGCGATCACCGAGCCGGGGTTCGTCCGCCGACACTCCCGGCGTCCCGGCGATGCCGAAGAGGAACCCACCCGGTTCCATCCGGTGAAGTTCCATCCGTGGCTGCCCCGTGACGACTGGTACGTCGCCTTTGCGCACGCGACGCGCGCGACACCGAGCGTCGCGGTCCGCACCGATGGTGCCCGGGTGGAGGGTTTCCTCTCGGAGTTCAGCCTGACACCGGAGATGGTGGAGGGACATCGACTCCCGCCGAGCACCCCGATCCATGACGAGTCATGGGTGTTGGTCGAGATCCCTGATGTCACAGGGATCCTGGCCTTCCCTGTCGGAGACACCCTCCTGCAGGTCGGCTGGGACGCGGACGGCGCTGACTCGTTCCTGGTGGCCCACCACCTGAACTCCCGGATCTTCCATCTGGACCGTCGGCGGATGTTTCGCCGCCGCTGGGGCAGATGGCTCGACAGCGAGGTGGAACTGTCCGCCGAGGAGCTGAGCAAGGGCCTGCGGGCCATCGAGGCGATGACGGCAGAGGAGGACTGAGATGTCCACGACGATCGGCACCGACGTCCCCACCGGGTTCGACGAGCTCACCAGGTCCGAGGGAGGGCCCACCTGCCAGTGGAGCGAGGGCGTCTGCACCGAG
>DVLP01000077.1 GCA_018715445.1 Candidatus Avipropionibacterium avicola
CGACATCCTCGACGGTGCGAGCATCGTGCGGACGGCGCTGGTCCATGAACTGCTGGTCTCCGAGGTGGAGCCGCGACCCGACGCCACGGGTCCGCGGCTGTTCTCCGGGATGGATCGTCTGGTCCACCGCGGCCGGGACAATCGGTGGGCCATGACCGTGGCGATGTGCTCCAACCGGATCGCCTGGTACGAGTGCGGCAACGGCGAGAACGACCTCGGTGCCCAGACCAGCTCCGGCATGACCTATCTCTACCTGGACAACGATGACGCCCACTTCGACGACGAGTTCTGGCCGACCAGCGACCTGACCGCACCACCCGGCACGACCGTCGACACCGTGGCCCTGCCTCCTCGGGTCGAAGGTCAGTGGGGAGGGAGCTGCCCGCCCAACGAGTGGACCGGCGGCTCGACGCTCGGTGAGTTGTCGCTGGCCGGGCAGCATCTGATTGGTCCGGGCTCGACCGGACTCACGGCGCGCAAGTCCTGGTTCGCCGGCCCGGACTTCGTTGCCTGCTTGGGATCCGACGTCTCGGTCATCCCGCAGACCTCGGACAGCCGGGTCGAGGTGAGTGCCGACGCGCACGTCAACGACGGATCGCGTGCCGAGGAGAACTTCGCGTCGAACACCACGATGTTGGTCAAGGCCGTCGAGGCCGCCGACACCGGCTACAGCCGACAGAGCTACCTGCGCATCGACCCCGAAGCCGTCGACGGCGAGCTGGCGTCGGTGCAGCTGCACCTGCATGCCCAGATCAGCGACTCCGGTGGCACCGAGGACTCGGTCACCATCCATCGGTGTGACGACTTCGACGAGGCAACGTTGACCTGGAACAGTCGGCCCGAGGTCGGCGAGGCCCTCGCCACCGTGGACATCCGGGGCAGCTTCGCCTGGTACTCCGTCGATCTCACCGAGGCCCTGGCCGACCAGGTGGCGGCCGGTGAGCCGATCACCCTCGCGCTGGTCCAGCCGTTGCAGGACGGCCGCAGTGCCGGGTTGTCGGTGGAGGTCCGCTCGCGCGAGTCGGGCGACACGGCCCCGTACCTGCATGTCGGGGTGCGAGCCGGTACCGACGGACGCACCAAGTCGGTGGTCGAGCACCGCAACACCGGCACCAGCCCGGGACGGCTGGTCATCGACCGCCGACAGGTCAGCGACGCCGTGCGGCTCACCGATCCCCAGTGGGCCCATCTGTCCGGGGTCGGTGGCTACGTCTTCCTGGCCCCGGCGACAGTGCAGGCGAGTGTGGTCGAGCGCAGCGGAGCCTGGCGTGACATCAACACCGGTGGCTCCGAGGACGAGCAGACCCGGCACTACGCCACCCTCGAGGTGCTGCACACCGAGGACAGTGACGGCAGCTACGCCTACCTGGTGTTGCCGCAGGCCTCCGAAGCGCTCACTCGCGCACGGGCCAAGAAGGCACCGGTGGAGGTCGTGGCCAACTCCGCCGAGGTCCAGGCCGTCACCCACGGAGCCGTGCTGGCGGCGAACTTCTGGCGTCCGGCCACGGTCGACGGGTTGAGCGTCGACCGGCCGGCCTCGCTGATCCTGAGCCGTGGTGACCGGGCGCAGTTGTCGGTGAGCGATCCGACCCAGGAGGCCGAGACCGTGGTGGTGGAGGTCGCCGACGCCCCCTGGACCCGGGTCGACGGCGACGGCGTCACCCTGGAGCGTGAGGGGGACCTGGTGCGCCTGCGCGTCGAGGTGGCCGACCGGATCGGAGTGCCGGTCACCGTCGAACTGAGCTGAAAGGCGTACGACGACAGGGGTTACCCACAAGTAACATCGGCGCTAGAGTGTCGGCATGGCCGATTTCACCGACATCTACCGTCCGACCGAGGAGCACGACGAGTTCCGTGCCGCGGTCCGCGAGATCTGTGACGCCAAGGTGGCACCGAACGCAGCCGCGGCCGACGAGGCGGGGGAGTTCCCGCAGGCCTCGTACGACGCGCTGCGCAAGGCGGACTTCCATGCCCCGCACCTGCCCGAGGTGTACGGCGGTGTCGGTGCCGACGCACTGGCGACCGCGATCGTCATCGAGGAGGTGGCCCGCGCCTGTGCCTCGTCGTCGCTGATCCCGGCGGTCAACAAGCTCGGCACGATGCCCCTGCTGCTGGCCGGGTCCGACGAGCTGAAGGCGCGCTTCCTGCCTCCGGTCGCCAAGGGCGATGCGATGTTCTCGTACTGCCTGTCCGAGCCGGAGGCCGGTTCGGATGCGGCCTCCATGACGACCAAGGCCGTACGCGACGGTGACGGCTGGCTGCTGAGTGGGGTCAAGCGGTGGATCACCAACGCCGGAGTCTCCAAGTACTACACGGTTTTCGCGGTCACCGACCCCGACAAACGCAGCAAGGGGATCAGTGCGTTCGTGGTCGACATCGACGACCCCGGGGTGTCCTTCGGCGCTCCCGAGTCCAAGCTCGGGATCAAGGCCTCCCCGACGCGGGAGGTCTACCTCGACAACGTCCGTCTCGACGGTGACCGGATGATCGGCGAGGAGGGGACCGGCTTCGCGACCGCCATGCGCACGCTGGACCACACCAGGGTCACCATCGCGGCCCAGGCGATCGGGATCGCCCAGGGGGCGCTGGACTTCGCCCTGGGCCACATCAAGGAGCGCAAGCAGTTCGGCAAGCCGGTCGCCGACTTCCAGGGCCTGCAGTTCATGGTCGCCGACATGGGCATGAAGCTCGAGGCGGCCCGCCAGCTCACCTACGCTGCCGCGGCACGGTCCGAGCGTGACGACGCAGACCTGACCTACTTCGGGGCGGCCGCCAAGTGCTACGCCTCCGACGTCGCCATGGAGATCACGCTCGACGCGGTCCAACTGCTCGGCGGCTACGGCTACACCACGGACTACCCGGTGGAGCGGATGATGCGCGACGCCAAGATCACCCAGATCTACGAGGGCACCAACCAGGTCCAGCGGGTCGTGATGGCCCGCCAGTTGCTCAACGGGCTGCCGGACAACCGTTGAGTCGTGGTCAGTAGCCGTGGACTTCGTCGGGCCAGGCCAGCTCGATCCCCTGGGCCGACAGCAGGTCCTGGAACCGGGCCCGCAGGGCGAGGTCCTCGTGCACCTGGTGCGGTGTGTGGCCCTCGGTCAGGCAGGTGACGGCCAGCAGCCCGGCCACCTCGCCGATGTTCCACTCGACGGGGTGCAGTCGGTAGCACCCGTTGGTGATGTGGGTGGTGCCGATGTTCTTGCAGGCCGGCAACAGGTTCCGTACCCGTTCGGGGACCAACGCGCCCAGTGGGATCTGGAACGGCGTCGAGGGGACGTCGATGTAGTTGTCGCCACCGGTCGAGGGGTGCAGGTCGATCCGGTACATCCCGATCCCCACCGAGTCCTCGAAGTGGGCGGCTCGACCGTCCGGGCGCTGTCGCAGCGACACATCGTTCTCCGTGACCGTCCGCAGGGCACGGATGCGGCGTGACTCGCGGTGGTACGGCGCTTGGGCGAAGCCGTCGGTGGTGCCGACCACCTCGGGGCGCAGGCGCAGTCCCGGCCACCCGGTGCCGCCATCGGGTCGCGGGGCCTCGGTCTGCATCCAGTACAGGACGCTCGCGGACAGCTCCTTGGCCTCGCCCAACCGGTCCTCGGCATCCTCGACATCGATGACCGGAGCATCGAAGTAGTCGATCATCGCCCAGTTGACCATCGTGATGTCGGACTCGAGGAAGCCGGGGGTGAAGTGCTGGCGTGCGGCGATGCGGCGGAACGTCCACAGCTCGGTGTCGCCGGGTCCCTTGCTCTGGTCCGCCTCGATCGCGTGGACGTCCTCCTCCGGGTTGGGGGTGAAGGTCCGCAGCACCGGCTCGAGGGTGCGCGGGTCCGGGGAGGTCCAGCCGAGCTGGGGTCCACCCCAGAAGTCGACCTCCTTGGCGCGCCACCGCTGGTAGCCGGCCGGACGTTCGATGGTGTGGTCACCGTCCACGTGGTCGATCGCGAAGCACACGCTCACGGCCTGCATGTTCATCGGCTGCGCCTGCTGCGGCGCGCTCGGCTCGTCGTGCTCGGACTGCGCCTCGAACCCGGTCACGTACTCGGTCCCGGTCAGGGGGAGCAGCTCGCCGGTGTCGGTCGCATCGATCACCACCTCGGCCTCGATGGTGATCAGGTTGCCCTCGGCGCCGCGCACCGTGACCGCACGGACGACGTCACCGTCGACGTCGGCGGCCACCGGCACGGCCGGCTGGATCACCCGGATCCTGCCAGACACGATGTGCGGCAGCAGCATCGTCTCGATCACCTGCACCGCCACCCGGGGGTCATGGCAGAGCTTGGAGACCACCCCGGCCCCGGGGTTCAGGTGGCGCGCCGAACGAGAGGCCTCGGTCAGCGGGAAGTGGGCGCGGTAGTGGTCACGGATCCCGTCACGCAGTCGCCGGTAGCGCTGGGTGCCTCCGAACCGTTCGATCCAGGGATGCTCGTCGAACGGGACGCCTTGCGAGGTGGACTGACCCCCCAGCCACCGGTACTGCTCGGTCAGCACGACCCGCTGGCCGTTCTCGGCTGCGGCCAGTGCTGCGGCCACCCCGCCGAGTCCTCCACCGACGATCAGGATGGGTGTCTTCACTTCAGATCTCCTCCGATGATGTCCACCCGGGCAGGGTGGTCAGGTGCTGGTCACCGCTCACGGCAGCCAGCAGGGTCAGGGTGGCCTCGACCT
>DVLP01000078.1 GCA_018715445.1 Candidatus Avipropionibacterium avicola
CTGGCCGACGTGGCGCCGTACCCGGAGCCCGCCGAGACCGAGCCGAGCTTTGCCGGCAACGCCGTGCTGAAGGCGCAGGCCTGCACGGAGGCGACCGGATGGCCTGCCCTGGCAGATGATTCCGGGATCACGGTCGATGTCCTGAACGGGATGCCCGGGGTCCGCTCGGCCCGCTGGGCCGGTCCGGAGTGTGACGACCGGGCCAACAACGAGCTGCTGCTGCGCCAGCTCAGCGATGTCGCCTCAGAGCGCCGAGGGGCGCAGTTCCGCTGCGCGATGGCCTTCACCCGGCCCGGCTCCGAACCGGTCGTACGCGAAGGCGTGATGGCCGGGAGCGTGGCCAGCGAGCCGGCCGGTGCCGGTGGGTTCGGCTACGACCCGCTGTTTCGTCCCGACGGTGAGACGGCCACCACGGCCGAGCTGCCACCCGAACGCAAGGACGAGATCTCCCATCGTGGCAAGGCGATCCGGGCCATCGTGCCCGTTGTGGTCGCTGCCCTGACCGGTCAGGAGGACTGATGCAGCAGTATCTGGACCTGATGCGCCATGTGCGCGACCACGGCGCCGAGAAGTCGGACCGCACCGGCACCGGGACGCGCAGCGTCTTCGGTCACCAGATGCGCTTCGACCTCAACGAGGGCTTCCCCCTGGTCACGACCAAACGTGTCCACGTGCGGTCGGTGGTCGGGGAGCTGCTGTGGTTCCTGTCCGGCACCACCAACGTCTCGTGGCTGCACGAGCACGACATCAGCATCTGGGACGAATGGGCCGACGGACAGGGCGAGCTCGGCCCGGTCTACGGCTACCAGTGGCGGTCCTGGCCGGCCCCGGACGGGCGCCACATCGACCAGATCGCCCAGGTCGTCGAGTCGATCCGGACCAACCCGGACTCGCGACGCCACCTGGTCAGTGCCTGGAACGTCGCCGACCTGGAGGCCATGGCCCTGCCGCCCTGCCACACCTTCTTCCAGTTCTACGTCGCTGACGGCAAGTTGTCCTGCCAGCTCTACCAGCGCTCGGCCGACATCTTCCTCGGCGTGCCGTTCAACATCGCCTCCTACGCGTTGTTGACCCATCTGGTCGCCCAGGTCTGTGGGCTCGGGGTCGGCGACTTCGTCCACACCCTGGGCGATGCCCACCTCTACAACAACCACCTGGAGCAGGTCGAACGCCAGCTCAAGCGTGAGCCGTACCCGCTGCCGCACTTGCGGCTGAACCCCGACATCAGCGAGATCGACGGCTTCGGGTTCGACGACATCGAGATCGTGGGATACCAGCACCACAAGGGGATCAAGGCGCAGGTCGCAGTGTGAGCGGGGCACAGCTGGAGCGCATCGCTCCCGGTGAGGTGGTGGCGGTCGCCGCCGTCTGTGCCAACGGCGTGATCGGCGCCGACGGGGACCAGCCGTGGTCGCACCCCGACGACTTCGCCCGGTTCAAGGCACTGACCCGGGGCCACGTGATGGTCATGGGGCGCAAGACCTACGACGCCATCGGCCGGGCCCTTCCCGGGCGGCACACCATCGTCCTGACCCGCGATCGGGACTGGCGCCCCCACGGCAAGGGGGCCGAGACCGTACGGACGGTGGCCGACCTGCCTGCCGCCCTCGAGCTGGCGGGCCGCGACTGGCCCGAAGCCGGGATCGCCGTCCTCGGTGGTGGTCAGATCTACCGCCTCGCGATGCCGGTGACCACCCGCCTCGAGATCACCGAGGTCGAGGCGGAGCTGCCCGGCGACACCACCTTCCCCGCCATCGATCCCGACCAGTGGGCCGAGACGGCCCGGACCGCGGCCGACGGCTTCAGCTGGGTCACCTACCGCCGCCGCTGAGTCCCTGTGTCAGGTCTCGGCGAAGGCGGGATAGAGCGGGAGCTCGCTCGGCCAGCCGAAGTGGTGCAGGGCACGCCGGCACAGCTCAGCGATGCCCGGCAGCGTCGTGAGGTGCTCGCCGGCCCAGCGCCAGCGTGCTGCCAGCCGTTGCCGTCCCGAGGCCGGGGCCAGGGGGATGTCCCCGGCGACCAGGCCGCCCAGGCTCAGCTCGGTCATCGCCAGCACGTGGCTGGCACAGGCCAGTTGCAGGTCCTCGGTCCAGGTGGGTGAGTCCCAGACCTGGTCGAGTGCGCTCGCCGCCGTGCGGAACTCCTGCCACAGCAGGGAAGTGAAGCCCTCACCGAAATCGGCCAGGCACCAGCAGGTCGACAGCGGCATCACCAGGTAGGCCGCCGCCAACGCAGGATGGTGCACCGCGGCCCCCTCCAGGTCGACCAGTCGGACCCGGTCGCCCCTGACCACGGCATTGTCCGGACAGAAGTCGCCCGGGCTCAGGCACGACGCCTCGTCCGCGGCGAGTCGGGCGAGCCGGCTGAGCTCGGCGGCGACGCTGTCGGGGACAACGATGCCGTGACCGGCCAGTCGGTCGACCGCGGCTCGCGGCAGCTCCGGTGACGGTGGCCCACCACGGCTGCGGGTGCGGGGGTCACGTTCGGTGATCAGGTCGGCGAACCGGGTACGGACCGACGCCTCGGCGCCGGCGGCGACGGTCCGCCCGACCGTTCGGGCCCATTCCAGGGTGGCGGTCCGAGCGGTGTCCGGGTCGATCCCCAGCAACAGGTCGGCCAGGGTGGGGGACAGACCGACGTCCTCCATCACCAGCAGTGCGTGCTCGGTCGAGGTGGCCAACAGCTGCGGTGCCCCGGCGACGGTCTGCAGGCCGGCCCACTCGCGGGCGAAGCCGTACCCACCGGAGTTGGCGACGGTCCGGGTGGTGGCGAACTGCTTCACCACGACGGTGCCGTCCTGGTCGCGACAGCGCAGCACGGTCGAGCGGGGGGAGCCGCGCAGGACGGTGTCGAGCTGCAACGGTCGGGCATGGACGGACTCGGCGACGGCAACGATCTCGGCAACCTCCATCCCGCCATCCAACACCGGGACGGGCCCGACCCATTGGCCTGGTGCCAGACTGGGGTCATCCTGCACCCGTCCCAGGAGGTCTGCATGTCTCTCCGTCACTTCGTCGCTGACAATGCCGAGGCGATCGGTCGCGGGCTCGAGGGCTTCTGTGCCCTGCACGCCGATCTGGTCGCGCTGCACCGCGACCCGCGCTACGTGGTGCGTGCCGAGCCGGCCGTCGACAAGGTGGCCCTGGTCTCCGGCGGCGGCTCAGGTCACGAACCGCTGCACGCCGGTTTCGTCGGGGTCGGGATGTTGGATGCCGCCGTGCCGGGAGAGGTGTTCGCCAGCCCGAGCGCTCTGCAGGTCCGTGCCGCCACCCGCGCCGTCGACACCGGCAAGGGAGTGCTGCACATCGTCAAGAACTACACCGGCGACGTGATCAACTTCCGGCTGGCCGCCGAAGCCTGTCGCTCGGCCGGGGTCGAGGTCGCCACGGTCATCGTCGACGATGACGTGCCCTCGGCGGTGCGTGGCTCCACTCCAGGGCGACGCGGCACGGTGGCCACCGTCGTGGTCGAGAAGGTCTGCGGGGCAGCTGCCGAGGCCGGTCTGGGCCTGACCGAGGTCCAGGCCCTCGGGCAGCGGGTCGTTGACGCCTCGCGCAGCGTCGGGGTTGCCCTGTCCGCGGGCCGTTCGTACGGCAGCGGTGAGTCCACCTTCGACCTGGCGGACGACGAACTCGAGTACGGCGTCGGGATCCACGGCGAACGCGGCACCGACCGGATCACCAGGGAGCCGCTCGATGCGTTGGTCACCCGGTGCCTCGACACCCTCGCCCAGGACGGTGACGGCCTGGCCGGCCCGCAGCTGCTGATCGTCAACGGGCTCGGCTCGACCACCCCGCTCGAACTGACCGCTGCCTACGGCGTGGCCGCGTCCCAGCTGGCCGAGCGAGGCATCCCGGTCGTCCGGGCCATGGTCGGTGACCTGGTCACCTCGTTGGGCATGCACGGGCTGTCGATCACCCTGGTCGCGATGGACGACGAACTGTTGGGGTGGTGGGACGCCACGGCGACCACGCCCTCCTGGGCCGGCGCGGTCGCAGCGCCGGCGGTCGAGCCCACCGTCCGCACCGAGGCCGAGGCTGCCGAGCAGGCCGAGGCCGCGGTCACGGTCGATCCGGCGGTGAGCGCCTGGGCCCAGGGGGTGCTCGACACGATCGCGCAGTGGTCCAGCGCGCTGGGCGAGCTCGACCGTCTCTCAGGTGACGGTGACTTCGGTGACAACCTCGCGACCGCGGCCGAGCGGGCCCGGTTGGACGACGGCAGCCACCCCCTGATCGCCCTGTCCGACGCCTTTGCCGGCATCGGTGGCAGCAGCGGGCCGATGTTGGCGGTGTGGTTCTCGGCCATGGCCCGTCATCTCGGCACCGGGATCGACGCGGCGGCGGTGGCGGCGGCACTGTCCGACGGGGTCGAGGCAGTCCGGGAGCTCGGTGGCGCCGAGCCCGGTGATCGCACCATGGTCGATGCCATGGCTCCCGCCGCGGAGACGGCTGCCGAGACCGCTGCCGAGACTGGCGATGGGTCCAGTGTCTCGACCACCGAGGTGATCCGGGCTGCCGCGAGTGCCGCCCGCCGCGGCGCGGACCGGACCTCGGAGCTCGTGGCCCGCAAGGGAAGGGCCTCCTACCTGGGGGACACGGTCACCGGAGCACCCGATCCGGGGGCCGTTGCGGTGGCCCTCTTCCTGGACGCCGCGACCAAGGCGTTCACGTAGAGTGAGCCCGCAGCCGAAGTGGTGGAATTGGTAGACACGCAGGATTTAGGTTCCTGTGCCCACGGCGTGCGGGTTCGAGTCCCGCCTTCGGCACGGAACGTGGGGCCGGTGAAGGCTCGCTTCAACTCTGACTGGCCGATGCGATCACCAGCGCCATGAAGGCGGCAGTGCTCAAGACGGCTCGGACGTGGTTCCACCTGTTCCAGGGCGCCTCGAAACCCTTGCGTGTGTCGTGGAGCTGCTGTGCTGTGTCGGCAGATGCCCGGTCGAGCGCGCGGTTCAGCGGCACGTTCACGGCGGCAGTGATGCCGAAGGAGAGCGTCGAGCAGGCAGCGCCCGCGGCCAGCCATCCGAGAGTCGAGGCATCCTCTCGGCCGAGGGCCAGGACCGTGCTTGCCACGGCAGTGAGTGGTGCGGCGAGGAAGGCGCTGAGGAACCAGCCGTTCAGGATGGCCCGGTTGATGGCGCGGAAGGCTCTGACGGAGCT
>DVLP01000079.1 GCA_018715445.1 Candidatus Avipropionibacterium avicola
GAGCGCAACACCACCATCCCGACCCGGCGCTCGGAGACCTTCACCACCGCGGAGGACAACCAGCCCTCGGTGATGATCCAGGTCTACCAGGGTGAGCGTGACTTCGCCCGCGACAACAAGTCGCTCGGCAACTTCGAGCTCACCGGCCTGCCTCCGGCTCCTCGCGGGATGCCCCAGGTCGAGGTCGCGTTCGACATCGACGCCAATGGCATCGTCCACGTCCACGCCAAGGACCTGGCCACCGGCAAGGAGCAGTCGATGACCGTCACCGGCGGCTCGGCCCTGGGCAAGGACGAGATCGACAAGATGATGCAGGACGCCGAGGCCCACGCCGAGGAGGACAAGAAGCGTCGCGAGGCGGTCGAGACCCGCAACGAGGCCGACTCCTTGGTGTTCCGCACCGAGAAGCTGCTCAGCGAGAACGAGGACAAGATCACCGACGACGTCAAGGCGCCGGTGACCGAGGCCCTCGACGAGCTGAAGGAAGCCCTCGACGGTGACGACGACGAGAAGGTCTCGGCTGCGGTCGAGAAGCTCAACGAGGCTGCGAGTGCCCTGGGTCAGGCGATGTACGCCGCTGCCCAGGCCGAGCAGGCCGCGGCCGGGGACGCCGAGGGCGCAACCGGTGAGTCCACCGAGGGTGCCGGCGCCGATGACGATGTCGTCGACGCCGAGATCGTCGATGACGAGAAGCCGGGTGATGAGAAGTGACCCAGCCCCACCAGGCTGACGGCCACAACGGTGAGCCCGAGGAGCGGACGGGACCGACCATCCGCGACCGCCGGCGCATCGACCCCGACACCTTCGAGGTCCGGGAGCAGCAGAGCGCTGCTGCTCCCGGCCCGGAGGACGTCGAGGACCCTGCGCCCGAGGGCGAGTCGGACGAGGCCGCGACGAATCCCCGTCAGGCCGAGGTCGACGACCTCACCCGTCAGGTGGCCGAGCGCACCGATGACCTCCAGCGGCTCCAGGCCGAGTACGTCAACTACAAGCGACGCGTCGACCGGGACCGGGAGACGGCCCGTGGCCTGACCATCGGTCAGGTGATGACCGACCTGTTGCCCATCCTGGACAACATCAGCTCGGCCCGTGACCACGGCGAGCTGGTCGGAGGCTTCAAGGCCGTCGCCGAGGACATCGAGAAGTTGGCGGCCCGCCACAAGGTGGCCGCCTTCGGAGAGGTCGGCGACGAGTTCGATCCCCACCTGCACGAGGCGTTGATGCAGGTCTCCGACCCCGGGGACGCCCACCCGGCCTGCGTGCAGGTCTTCCAGGTGGGTTATCGGATGGCCGATCGGGTGCTGCGCCCGGCCCGCGTGGCCACCGGCGCACCTGTGGCCGACACCGATGCCGACGCGACGACCGCCACGTCGGACGACGACGCTGCGGATCCGTCCGCTGACTGACGACAGAAACGAAGGAGGGAGGCACCCATGAGCACCAAGGACTGGCTCGAGAAGGACTACTACAAGGTGCTGGGTGTCTCCAAGGACGCCACCGCCGAGGAGATCAAGAAGGCCTACCGGAAGCTGGCCCGGGAGAACCATCCCGACCAGAACCCGGGCAATACCCAGGCTGAGAAGCGATTCAAGGAGGTCTCCGAGGCGAACGCCGTCCTCGGTGACCCCGCCAAGCGGAAGCAGTACGACGAGGAGCGCAGCTTCTTCGGCGGTGGCTTCCGCTTCCCCCGCGGGGGAGCCGGGGACGGACAGGCTTCGACCGAGGACCTGTTCCGCTCCGGCGGTGGCGGTGTCGGCGACATCTTCGGAGGCTTGTTCAACTCCGGAGGGGGTCGACGCACCTCGAGTCGTGGACCCCGGCGGGGCACCGACATCGAGGGTGAGGTAACCATCTCCTTCTCGGATGCGGCCGACGGTGTCACCGTCCCGCTGCAGCTGGTCTCCGACGATGCCTGCGACACCTGTCACGGCACGGGGGCCGAGCCCGGCACCACGCCGACGGTCTGCCCCAACTGTGAAGGCAGCGGGATGCAGACCTCCACCTCCGGTGGGGTCTTCGCCGTGACCGAGCCCTGTCACACCTGTCGTGGTCGCGGCATGATCGTCGAGCACCCCTGCCGCACCTGTGAGGGGACCGGTCGGGGCCGCTCCACCAAGCAGATCAACGTCCGGATCCCGGCCGGAGTGAGCGACGGAGCCCGGATCCGGCTGCGTGGCCGTGGTGGCGCCGGCGAGTTCGGTGGCCCGGCCGGCGACCTGTACGTCGTCGTGCACGTGAGCTCCCACCCGATCTTCGGACGCAAGGACCACAACCTCACCGTCACCGTGCCGATCACCTTCGTCGAGGCCGCCCTGGGCGCCGAGATCGAGGTCCCGACCTTGGACGGCACCACCGTGCGGGTCAAGATTGCGCCGGGCACCCCCAACGGGCGGGTGCTGCGGGTCCGGGGACGTGGTGTGCGCAAGGGCGACGACTCCCGTGGTGACCTCCTGGTGACCGTCGAGGTGACCGTACCGGCGGAGTTGTCCGAGTCCGCCCGGGACGCACTGTCGACCTACGCCTCGGCAGCCGACGAGCCGAATCCTCGCGCTCGCCTGTTGGACCAGACGAGGTGACCGACGGTGAATGCGCAAGCAGGGCAGGGATCTGGGGCTGACCGACTCCCGGAGCCGATGGATCCCGATGCGGCCGTCTTCGTGATCTCGGTGGCAGCCCAGTTGACGGGCATGCACCCGCAGACGCTGCGC
>DVLP01000080.1 GCA_018715445.1 Candidatus Avipropionibacterium avicola
GACTGGTGTTCCTCTTCTTCATCGGTGCCCTGTTGCTCCCCGGTGACCTGCACCTCATCCCGAACTACATCACGATCGCCAATCTGCGTTGGCTGGACACCTACCAGGGCCTCATCATCCCGACCTCGGCCGCCGTGCTGGGCACCTTCCTGTTGCGGCAGAACATGAAGACCATCCCGCGCGAGATCATCGACGCCGCGAAGATGGACCGCGCCGGACACTGGACGATGCTGACCAGGATCGTCCTGCCGATGTGTCGACCCATGGTCGTGACCATCGCGATCGTCACCCTGATCGGCGAGTGGAACCGGTTCATCTGGCCGTTGATCATCACCAACAGCAACGACCTGCGCGTGTTGCCGATCGGCTTGCTCTACCTGATGGACCAGGAGGGCACCCAGAACTGGGGCGCGATCATGGCCGGCACCCTGATGACGGCCCTGCCGATGATCATTGCGTTCATCTTCGCGCAGAAGCAGATCATCCAGGGCCTGACCCGCACCACGACGATGAAGTGAGAGGCACCTCCATGACAGCTTCACTTGATCGACGACGGCTCCTGCAGCTCGGGCTGGGCGGCGCCGCTGGCGCCCTCGGCCTCGGACTGGCCTCCTGCGCTCGTGGGCCCGGCGGGTCCAAGGAGGGGTCGTTCAAGCAACCCCGCGTCAACATCCCCGACCAGTACTCCGGCCGCAAGCCGGTGATCGCCTGGAGCGCCTTCGGTGGCGGTTCCGGTGAGGCGATGGCCGAGATCGCCACGATGTTCAACGACTCCCAGACCGACATCTTCCTCGATGTCCAGTTCCAAGGCAGCTACGGCGACATCGGTCAGAAGTTGGTGGCCTCCATGCAGTCCGGGGTCGCCCCCGACATGGTGATCGTGGCCGAGGACTCCCAGGGCCAGCTGCAGATGCAGGAGGTCGCCTCACCCCTGAACGAGTTCGTCTCGCCCGAGACCATCAACCGCCTCAACAAGGTGATGATCGACCAGTGGACGGTGAACGGGCAGATCTACCAGATCCCGTTCGCCCGCAGCACCCCGGTGTTCTACTACAACAGGGATCTCTACGCCAAGATCGGACTGCCCGACCGTGGCCCGGAGACCTGGACGGAGTTCCTGGACTGGGCCGAGGAGATCCACAAGTTCAAGAACCCCCAGGGTGACCCGACCCCGGCGCTGACCAGCACCAACAGCGGCTGGTACTTCCAGGCCTTCATCTGGGAGTGGGGCGGCAAGTACTCCGACGGCCTCGACGTGATGGTCAACCAGGGCGGCGCGGTCGAGGCTGCGCAGTACTTCAACGACCTGTACGTCAAGCACGGCTACGGAGCGGCGAACGTCGGTCAGGACAGCTTCAACAACGGCTTCGTGGCCAGCGGGATCTACTCGACCGCAAGCCTGGCCACGATCGAAGGAGCAGCCAAGGACCGGATCGGCGCCGCCTTCATCCCGGCGGAGAAGGAGCGAGCCGTCCCGACCGGCGGCTCGGGCTGGACCGTACCGATCGGGATCGAGCGCACCAACAAGGAAGCGGCCGGGCAGGTGATGGAGTTCTTCGCCCAGGCGGAGAACGCTGCCTACTGGACGCTGCGCAGCGGCTACGTCCCGATCACCGAGGACGCCACCGAGACCGACATCTTCAAGAACCAGGTGGCCAAGAACCCGAACTACCAGGTCGCACCCGACCAGTTGGAGTATGCCCGCGGCACCGACCCGGCCCGCTCCTTCGTCCCCGGATCCGGTGACATCCTGGACACCTACATCGGATTGATCTACGCCAGCGACGAGCCGGTGCAGTCGGTCCTGGACCGGATGGCGACCAAGCTGCAGCGGGCAGCCGACAACGTACGGCCTGCCTACGACCTGCTGATGAGCGGAGGCTGAACCGATGCTGGGCCCACTCGCCGGAGCGGGCCCAGCATCGCGGGTCGTCGGTCAGTGGCGAAGCTCACCGCTGGATTCATGACGCGACCGTGGCCGGGCAACCGATTCCCGGGCTCCAACGGCGTCGGTCGGTACGGATTTCCAGCGCAGACACCGGGGACCGGCTACGGGACTGGAAACTTCGGGTGTGGCGCCCTCGGCAGGATTCGAACCTGCGACACCCGCTTTAGGAGAGCGGTGCTCTATCCCCTGAGCTACGAGGGCTGGACCGACGCGGGGCGTGACGCCACGGACGGCCCGGGCGAGTCTATCCTGCTCAGCCCTCGGCCTGGAGCCGCTCGACCTCGGCGTGGATGGCCTCCATGTCGAGTTCCTTGATCTTGGTGACGACCTCGTCCAGCTGCGGGCCGCTCAGCGCGCCGGCCTGGTTGAACACCATGACGCCCTCACGGAAGGCGAGCAGGGTCGGGACGGCGGAGATGCCGAACTGGGTGGCGAGGTCGTTGTTCTCGTCGAAGTCGATCTTGGTGAAGGTCGCGTCGGGGTGCTTGTCGGAAACCTTCTCGTAGACCGGGGCGAAGCGCAGGCACGGCTGGCACCACGTGGCCCACACGTCGACCAGGACGATGTCGTTGCCGGTGACGGTGCTCTCGAAATCGGCGCTGGTGATGCTGCTGACAGCCATGGGTGTTCCCTCTCGATCGACTCTCGGGTGTGAGGCTTGCACTCGGAGGAACAGCGACGCGGCGGCGACTATTCCACGGCGGCGAACTTCGCCCGACGAATCCGCGCTACTTGATGGCGACGACCCGACGCATCGGGATCGGCAGCGTCAGCGGACCCCGCCGCGAGATCCGCCGGACCAGGTGGGAGACGCCTGCCTCGATCTGCTGCGGATCGGCGCTGGGCAGGTACATCCCATTGATCACCATCTCGGCGTCCTCGCGGCCCGAGACGGTGAACTGGTAGCGCTCGCGGGCATCCTCCACCTTGCGCAGCCCGGCGGCCGGCAGCGCGGTCGCCAGCCCGATCCGCTCCAACACCCCGGGGAAGCGGATCCGTGCCCGCATCGCGGCGAACAGCAACCCCAACTCGCGGGCGTCACGGACCGAGGTCGGGCGGACCGACGGGCCGAGCAGCACGACCAGCCCCCCGGGCCGTACGATCCGGGCCATCTCGGACAGCACATCGGTCGCCGGCGTCACCACCGCCAGCCCCATCGAGGAGGTCACCACGTCGGCCACGCCGTCGGCCATCGGCAGCCGCAGGGCATCGGCCTGCACGGCCGGTCCTGCCTGGTCGACCAGCTTCAGTTCGTCGTACGAGATGTCGACGCTCACCACGGTGCGATTGGGATGGGCGAGCTCGCGGGCCACCGGTCCTGCGCCGGACGCGATGTCGACGACGGTCCTCGACTGCGAGGACACGGCCCGGGCGAGCCAGCGGTACGGGTTGTCGTCACCGGCGCGACTACGGGTCAGCACCGCTTCGATCGCTCCGGCCCGGTCCCGGTGGAACCCGGTCAGATAACCGGTCCAGTCAGACGGTCGCGCCACGGTGCCTCCCCGGGTGCCGGATCAGGCGGGCGGATCGACGAACAGGTGTCCGGCGGCCTCGAGGCTCAGCTCGCAGACCGGGTTGTCCCCCACCTGCAGCTGGACCCCCAGCCCGCCCGGGGTCACCGCGACGTCGGCGCCGGGCAACAGGCCGGCCTGCTCCAGCACGGCCATCGTCTCGATGTCCTTCTGGATCTCCTCGGTCAGTCGGCGCAGCGTCACCTGCAGCCCGCCGGTGGCATGGTCGTCCAGCAGGGTCGCGAGCGACACCGGTGCCGGGCCCTGGGGCTCGGTGGCGGGCACGCCCAGCTCGTCCAGTCCGGGGATGGGGTTGCCGTAGGGCGACTCGGCGTGGCTCTCCAGGATCGTGAGCAGGCGCTCCTCGACCTTCTCCGAGACCACGTGCTCCCAGCGGCAGGCCTCGTCGTGGACCAGTTCCCAGTCGAGTCCGATCACGTCGACCAACAGCCGCTCCACGAGACGGTGCTTGCGCATCACCCGCGTCGCCAGGGTGCGACCCTCGGGGGTCAGCTCCAGGTGCCGATCGCCCTGGACCACCACAAGTCCGTCGCGCTCCATGCGCGCCACCGTCTGCGAGACCGTCGGGCCGCTCTGGTGCAGCCGCTCGGCGATGCGGGCGCGCAGGGGGACGATGCCCTCTTCCTCGAGCTCGAAGATCGTGCGCAGATACATCTCTGTGGTGTCGATCAGTTCACTCACGGTGTCACAGTCCTCATCTTCGATGCGTCTTCACATCCGACGCTGCCGTACTGCCCTCGCTGGCTCTTCGACCGTCCAGCCAAGGCCACCCTATATCGCGGGGCCAGTGGCGGTGGTCGCGCCCAACAATGTCAGCAGCCGTGCGACCTCGTCGGCGACCGCATCGCGCGCCGGGCCGAGGTACTTACGGGTGTCGACCAGGGCCGGATCGGCCAGTCGCTCCCGTACGACGGCGGTGAAGACCTTGTTCAGGTGGGTCGCGATGTTGACCTTGGTCATCCCGGCCCGGACGCCGCGGACGATCTCGTCGTCGGCCACCCCGGACGAGCCGTGCAGCACCAGCGGGACCGGCACCTTGTCGGCCAGGGTCGCGATCAGGTCCAGGTCGAGCTTCGAGGTCCGCTCGGTCATCGCATGGGAGGAGCCGACCGCCACGGCCAGGGCATCGACGCCGGTGGCGGAGACGAAGGCGGCAGCCTCGTCCGGGTCGGTCCGCACGCCCGGAGCGTGGGCGCCGTCCTTGCCGCCGACCTCACCGAGCTCGGCCTCGACGTCGATCCCGCGGGCATGACAGGCCTTCACGACCTCGGCGGTCTCGGACAGGTTCTCGGCGTAGTCCAGCACGGAGGCGTCGAACATGATCGAGTCCACGCCCAGCTCGATCCCGGCCTCGACCAGGTCGCGACGGGTGATGTGGTCCAGGTGCACCACGGCCGGTACGGAGGCTGCCTCGGCGATCGCCTGGGTGGCGAGGGTGATCGGGCGGATCGCGCCGTGGTACTTGATCGCGTTCTCCGAGATCTGCAGCACGACCGGCGCGCCGGCCTGCTCGGCACCGGCGACCAGCGCCTCGGCGTGCTCGATGCTGATCACGTTGAAGGCGCCGACAGCAGCCTGCGCGGTACGGGCCTGCTGCAGCAGGTCGGTCAGTCGGGCGGTGGTCATCTCGATCCTCCGGACGCGGTGTGTGGACGTTGGGGCCGGCGTGGCCGGTCAGGTGGTGGGGTGGTCGAGCCAGGCGCCGCGGGCCATCACGCGGGTGACGACCAGGTCCTGGTCCAGCACGACCAGGTCGGCACGGGCACCGGTCGCGATCCGGCCGAGGTCGTCCAGGGCGTGCACCCGCGCCGGGTTCGCGGTGGCCATCGGCAGCACCTGGGCCGGCGTCAGCCCGGTGAACCGGACCACATTGCGTACGGCTTCGGCCAGCGTCAGCGTCGATCCGGCGATCGAGCCCTCACTGCCGTCGGCGTTGACCAGGGTCGCCTTGCCGCCCGCAACCTTGACCCGCAGCGTGCCGAGACGGTACTCACCGTCGGCCAAGCCAGCGGCGGCCATCGCATCGGTGATCAGGACGGTCCGCTCGGTCCCGGCGGCCTCGATCGCCATCGCGATCACCTCACCGGCGAGGTGGTGGCCGTCGCAGACCAGCTCGACTGCAACCCGTTCGTCGGTCAGCAGCACCGGGACGGGCCCGGGCATACGGTGGTGGATCGGGTTCATCGCGTTGAACAGGTGAGTCGCCACGCGTGCCCCGTGGTCGACGGCGGCCCTGGCATCCTCGGCGCCCCCGGCGGTGTGGCCCACCGCAACGGTGACCTCGGCAGCGACGAACCGGTCGATCGCGTCCAGTGCCCCGGGCAGCTCCGGGGCGATCGTGATCATCGACAGGTGCTCGCGACCTGCCTCGATCAGCTGCTCGACGGTGGCCGGGTCCGGATCACGCAGCAGGGCCGGCGGATGGGCACCGCAGCGGGCCGCCGACAGGAACGGGGTCTCCAGGTGGATCCCGTCCAGTTCACCGCGGTCGCACAGCCCGGCCAGCAGCTCGAGCTCGGCCAGGATCTGCTCAACGGTGTCGGTGACGACGCTGGCGATGATGCCGGTCGTGCCCTGGCTGCGGTGGAAGTTGCGGGCCAGCAGCACCTCGTCCAGATCGGTCGAGGCGAAGTCGCCACCCCCGCCCGCATGGACATGGGTGTCGACGTAGCCGGGCGCGATCAGTCCGTCGATTCGGACCGCTCCGGTGGAGACCGGCGGGACCGCTCCCAACGCCTCGGTCCCGGTGATCCGATCCCCCGTGACGGTGATCCGACCGGGACCGACACTGCCGTCGGGCCACAGCACGGTCGCCGACTCGTAGGCCTGGCTCATCGGACGGCCTCCCACGCGGTCAGGCCGGCGCCGACCACACCGGCACGTGACCCGAGCTGGGCCGGCACCAGGGACGGACGACGCTGGAAGGTCATCGTCTGGTCGAAGTACTTCTCCACCATCGGGGCGAAGACGTCGAACATGCCCGAGACGCCGCCGCCGATGACGACCCGTTCACTGCCGTACAGGGTGATCCCGGTGCGCAGCGCCTGACCCAGCGCCAGCGCCGCGGTCTCGACCACCCGCATCACCTTCTTGTCGCCCTCGCGGGCCCGGTCGGCCAACACCTCAGGACTGGGCACATCGGCCAGGTCGATGCCGGTGCGGACCTGGTAGAGCTTGCGCAACCCGGGGCCGGACGCCACGGTCTCGAGGCAGCCGGTCTGGCCACAGGCGCACACGGTGTCACCGGCGGCCGGCACCGGGATGTGGCCGATCTCGCCGGCATAGCCGTCGGCGACCAGGAGCTGGCCGTCGACCACCACCGCCGCCGCGACCCCGGTCCCGATCGGGACGACCATCAGGTTGTCGACCCCGACACCGGCGCCGACCCGCCACTCGGCCCGGCCACCGGCGCGGACGTCGTGGGTGACGGTGCCGTCGAGTCCGGTGAGCTGCTGCAACAGCTCCGAGAGCCGGATGTCCTTCCAGCCGACGTTCGGGGCGTAGACCACGATCCCGCGACGCTCGTCGACGATCCCCGGCACCGAGACGCCGAACCGGGAGACCCCGGCCTCGGCGGCCCGTTGGGCCAACTGCTCGGCCAGCCACTCGACCAGACCGGTAGCACCGCGGTCGATCGGCGTCGGCTCCCGGTCGGTACGGACCAGGGTGCCGTCGGAGGTCACCTCACCGAACTTGGTGAAGGTTCCCCCGAGGTCGGCGGCGATCACGGTCTGCGGATGGTCGCCGGCCTGCTGGCCCAGCAGCGAGTCGCCCGGGGTCGCGGTGGTGCTCACGACTCGTCGTCGAGGACGACCGAGCGCGACAGGTTCCGCGGCTGGTCGGGGTTCAGCCCCAGGCGTACGGCTCGGGCGATGGCCAGGCGCTGGGCGACGACCAGGTCGGCCACCGGGTCGAGGTCGTGGTCGATGAAGGTGGCGCCGGTGGCGCTGACCTGGTCGGCCAGACCGGCCGGGGCCTCACCGAAGCACCAGACCAGACGGTTGGTCGAGGCGATGCTGATCGGGCCGTGCCGGTAGTCGAGGGCCGGGTAGGACTCGGCCCACGAGCTGGACGACTCACGGAACTTCAGCGCGGCCTCGTTGGCCAGTCCGACGCTCCAGTGACGACCGACGAAGGTCACCTGCTCGCTGGTCACCCAGGCATCGGGCAGCTCGACGGTCAGGGCCTGACGGCCGGCCTCGACCAAGGACGAGGTGTCGACCCCGATGTGGGCGCGCAGCAGCGCCAGGACCGTGGTGGCGAAGCGCGTCTGGACCACCGACTGCTCGTCGGCGAAGGACAGGTCGACGACCTGGTCGGCCACCTTGGTCGCCGGGGTGTCCTGGGCACCGAGCAGGACGGTGGTCTTCACCGAGCCGGCCAGCTTCTCCAGCACCTCCAGCACCTCGGAGGTGGTGCCGGACCGGGTGATCGCCACCACTCGGTCGTACCGACGGGTGTAGGCGAACTCGTCAGCGGTCCACGCGTCGGCCTCGCCCTTGCCGTTGCCCTCCCACCAGGCGGCGGCGACCTGCGCCATGAACCAGGAGGTGCCACAGCCGACGAAGGCGACCCGCTCACCCGCCTGGGGGAGACGGTCGGCGACCTCGGGCGCCAGCTCGATGGCGCGCTGCCAGCAGTCCGGTTGGGAAGCGATCTCGTCCTCTACGAAGAATGTCACGGTCCAAAGTCTGCCAGACCCGTTCCGGTCCGGCCGACCCCGTCCGGTTGGGGACGGATTCACCTCGAGGACACCAGTTGGCCACCCGCTGGCCGACTGCCGGGCACACCGGGGTCCGTAGGCTGGCGGGTATGGCTGATCGTGCTCGTGCAGCGGCGTCGTCCGGCGCCCCCGCGTCACTCAGCGAGCCCGCGTCCGTCAGCAACCCCGCGTCCGTCAGCGACCCCCGTCCCCTCAGCACCTTCGTACCCCTCAGTGCCACCGTGCAGGTGCCCCGGCAGCGACTGGGACGTTGGATCGACAACTTCAGCGTGCACCACGGTGCGCCACAGGCGACTCTCGACGGTGACGAGCTGACCCTGACCTCCCCCGACGGTGCGGTGGCGGTGATCCGTACCCCGTACGGGCCGGTGGTGCCGACCGAGGTGGCGGTCACCGACCCGGTGACCGCCGTGCTGGACCACATGGCCGTCGACCGGATGGTGGCGGTGGTGCTGGCGCGCAAGGGGGGCCACGCCGTCGGGGTGTTCCACGGCGAACGACTGATGCTCTCGAAGGTCGGCGGGAGCTACGTGCAGGGTCGGACCAAGGCCGGGGGCTGGTCCCAGCAGCGCTATGCGCGTCGACGCGAGAACCAGGCCACTCAGGCGGCCGCACGGGCGAGCGAGGACGCCGTACGGGTGCTGGTCGAGCAGTTCGCCGAGCTGGTCGACCAGCTGCGCGAGGAGGCCGCCGAGACCGGGACAGAGCTGGCCACGACCGACACCACGGTGGTGGCCCTGCGTTGCGGCGGCGATCGGGAGATGTGTGAACGCATCCTCGCTGATCCGCGCCTGGCCGACCTGGCGCCGCTGTGGCAGCCGCCGGTCATCCATCAGGTGGGTGATCCTCGACTGCGGGTGCTGCAGGACTTCGCCGACCAGACCAATGCGGTACGGATCGGGCTGAACGATCAGGCCCGGTTGCGCTGAACTGGCCCGGTTGCGCGAGCTGGTGCGTCAGGGGGCCAGGCGGACCCGTTCCCAGCCTGCATCGGTACGGCGGTACTGCAGGCGGTCATGCATCCGGCTGGGCCGGCCCTGCCAGAACTCGATCCGTTCGGGCGCGAGCACGAACCCTCCCCAGTGCGGCGGGCAGGGCACCTCGGAGTCGGCGAAGCGTTCCTCGGCCTCGCGATAGCGCCGGTCGAGCTCGTCCACACCGGTGACCTCGGCAGACTGCGGGGAGGCCCAGGCGCCGAGTTGGGAGCCACGCGGCCGGGTCGCGAAGTAGGCCTCGGAGACGGCGCGATCGGCGCGACGGACCTGGCCCTCGACCCGGACCTGACGTTGCAGGGGGGTCCACCAGAACTGCAGCGCCGCCCTGGGATGGTCGATCAGCTCACGTCCCTTGGCCGAGTCGTGGTTGGTGAAGAAGACGAACCCGTCGGGCGTGCGTTCCTTCAGCAGGACGGTGCGGGAGCGGGGCCGTACGCCGTCCGGGGTCGTGGCCAGCGTGGAGACCGTCATCGCGGTCGGCTCCAGCAGCACCACGCCGGCCCGTTCGGCGGCGGGGGCGAGTTGGTCCCGTACCGCGAAGGCGTCGCCGAGCCATCGGTCGAACACGTCAAGCGGATCGGTCGGGGCACTGTCCTCGTCGAGGTGGTCGAGCCGGTAGTCGACCCGGTCGTCGGCGAGCCGACGCTCGTCCTCGCTGCTGGTCATCCCACCATCGTGCCACTCGGACCGTGACCCCACGACCTGCGGTTAGCCTGTCGCTGTGACCCCCCAGATCCCCTCCGAGCTCCTGCCGGCCGACGGACGCTTCGGCAGCGGCCCGGCCCGCATCCGCGATGCGGCCATCGACTCCCTCGCCGGCCCCGGGCGCCATGTCCTGGGGACCTCCCACCGGCAGGCGCCGGTCCGTGGACTGGTGGGACGGGTCCAGGAGGGCCTGGCCAGCCTGTACGACCTGCCCGAGGGGTACGAGGTCGTGCTCGGCAACGGCGGGTCGACCCTGTTCTGGGATGCGGCGATCTGCTCGCTGGTCGAGCAGCGCAGCGCCCACGGCGTCTTCGGGGAATTCTCGGCGAAGTTCGCGGCGGCGAGCCGGCGTGCACCCCACCTGGCCGACCCGGCCGTGGTCGAGGTCCCGGCCGGGCAGGTGGCACTGCCCGAGGCGACGGCCGAGGCCGATGTCTGGGCCTGGGCCCACAACGAGACCTCGACCGGCGCGTTGGCCCCGATCGAGCGGATCGGTGACGGGCTGGTCGTCGTCGACGGCACCTCGGCGGCCGGCGGTGTCGCCCTCGATCCGAGCCTGGTCGACGTCTACTACTTTGCCCCGCAGAAGTGCCTGGGCTCCGACGGTGGTCTGTGGCTGGCCCTGATGTCGCCGGCGGCCATCGAGCGGATCGCCCGGCTGGACTCGACCGAGCGTTGGATCCCCGAGTCGCTCTCGCTCCAGGTCGCGGTGGAGAACTCGCGCAAGCAGCAGACCCTCAACACCCCGGCGATCGCGACCCTGTGGTTGCTCGCCGAGCAGTTGGACTGGATGCTCGCCGAGGGCGGACTGGACTTCGCCGCCCGGCGATCGGCCCGCTCGGCCGCCGCCCTGTACGGCTGGGCCGAGGCCAAGGACGTGACGACACCGTTCGTCGCCGAGCCGTACCGCTCCCCCGTGGTCGGCACCATCGACTTCAGCGATGAGGTCGATGCAGCCTCGATTGCCGCCATGCTGCGCGCCAACGGGATCGTCGACACCGAGCCGTACCGCAAGCTCGGCCGCAACCAACTGCGGGTCGGGATGTACCCCAGCGTCGAGCCCTCCGATGTTGAGGCCCTCTGCGACAGCATCGACTGGCTCCTCGAGAACAGCTGACCGCTCCCCGAGCCCCTCGCTCCCCGAGCCCGTCGAGGGGCTCACGTCCCCCGAGCTCGTCGAGGGGCAAGTCTG